>JAHDBO010000095.1 GCA_020630355.1 Saprospiraceae bacterium | reverse complement strand
TATATAAACCAGGTGCTAGACCATCAATAGTGTAATTGCCATCTATATCGGAGGTCGCTCCTTTGCTTGTACCGGGTATAGCGATATTTGCAAAGCCAATCGGCTCGTTGTTGATTTTGTTTTTTAGGCTTCCTTTGATAATGCCCGTCTGGGCGTGAACATTGACAAAGGTCAACAACGTTGCAATTACTAGGACAAATCTCATAAATCGTTTTTTAGTTTGAAGAGCAGGAACTGAATCGTTTTACCTGATTCCTTTTTACAAATCCGATAACAAGAGACCCCGTCTTTTGTTTGTGGAATTGGACTTAAAAAGAGGTTTTTTACAGAAGTTCATACCAACTTTTTAAAATCCTGTTAAATCTAATTTTTGCTACGACGGAATAATGCTGATTTTCGTCCTATAAATAGTGATAATTACTTCATGTATTCCCTATTTTTGCGCTAAATCCTAGAAGTTATTTCAGAAGTCGATAATATATCAAACAATAAAAGTGGTAGTGGTGATGCTAAGCCTAAAAGGACTTGGGCTAGGTGGCTAGTACGATTCTTTTTTAGAACGCTCATCTTGGCTATTCTTTTGCTCTTGGTATTGATGGCCTTGGTTCAAACGAATGGCTTCCAAAATTGGGCTATCCAAAAATTGGGCGATAGGATTTCTAAAGATTTAAATACCGAAATCAAGGTGGACTCTGTCTATATTGATGCGTTTGATGGCGTCTATCTAGAAGGGATTTTGATTAGAGATGAGGCGCAAGATACCCTGCTTTATAGTGAACGTATTCAAGCGAGTACGAAGCTCAATTTGTTACACATCCTGACGGAAAACGCGCTTTCGATTAAGGATGTCCGCCTAGAAAATACAAAGCTGTACTTGGCTAGAGATTCGGGCGAGGTCAAAAACAACCTGAAGTTTTTACTGAATTATTTTTCTAGAAAAGATACTACTCAAAAAGCAAGAAGGCCATTTTATTTGGATGCAGAATCTTTGACCCTCGATGGTTTCCATTTTAAAAATAAAGATGCTGCTAAAGGGGAGACGATAGATGCTTATTTGCCGAAAGGCGAACTGCAGTTCAAAGAGATAGACTTACCCAATAACCTAATCCACTTAGAGGGACTAGTCCTAGAAGGCCTAGATTTTAAATTGACTAGATATGAGCGTATTCCAATAGCAGATAGCCTTCTGGTGGACAAAAACAGATCGACGGCAATCCCAGATTCATTACAGCAACCTTTTACTTTAATTATTGATGACATAGTCATTGAGGACTCCCATTTCAGAGGTGACAACAATAATAAAGCTCCACGAGAACTGTATGAAGGCTCTATTGATTTCGACCACCTCGACGTAGTCGATATTCAAGCGAAAGCCAAAGATTTTAAATATGTGGACTGGACATTTGGTGCAGAAATTGAGACGATTTCTCTCCTTGAGCGGAAGAGTGGTTTTAAGCTCGAACAACTTGAAGCCAATACTTTCATCACGCCCAGGAAAACAGAACTGTACAACTTGAATTTAGAAACGCCCAATAGCAATCTTGGGGATACCTTGATTTTTAAATATAGGGGTTTCCCAGATTTTCTGGACTTCAATAATCGGGTCATCATGGATGCTCGGTTTAGCGATGATTCCTATATTTCCGTAAAGGAAATCATGGCATTTTCCCCCAATTTGGAACGCAATGCTTTCTTCAGGAAAAATAGGGAAGAGGTCGTGCAAATCAATGGTCGGATAAGAGGGAAAGTCACTCGGCTAAGAGGGGATAATCTGTTTTTAAAATTGGCAGATGGTACTTCGGTCAAAGGTGTTTTTCGCTCAAGAGATATTAATCAAATTGACAAAGCATTTATTGACTTCGAACTTGAACGTTTGAATACAAGTATGTCAACGCTTCGTTTACTGGTGCCCAATTTTAATCCGCCCGCCAATTTTGATAAACTTGAAAGATTGGATTTCAAAGGGAAGTTTTTTGGCTTTTTAAATAGTTTCTCTGCGGAGGGCTTGCTCAAAACCAATCTAGGTTCTGCCGATATGGATATTCAAATGGACATCCAAAGTGGTCGGGAGAGAGCGACCTATGAAGGTATTATCAATTTGGTGGATTTTGATTTGAAACAATGGACAGAGGATGAGCGGCTGGGAAAGGTGACTTTCCGCTCCAAAATATTCAACGGGCGAGGGCTCACGGGCAAAACCATAAAAGCAGAATTGGAAGCCAGTGTGGAGGCTTTGGAATTTCAGAATTACCGTTACGAAAACCTGGACATCAAGGGCATTTTCGATAAGCGATTCTTTGAAGGAGACTTCAAGATCAAGGATGATAATATTGCTTTCAATTTTGATGGAACAATTGATTTTAATGATTCGATTCCTGTATTTGATTTTAAAGCACAAATCGAAAAAGTAGCACTACAACAACTCAATCTTTCCAAGCAAGATTATACGATAAAAGGGGATGTCGATTTTAATTTTTCTGGAAATAATGCTTCTAATATACAGGGGGAAGCAAGTATTGCCAACCTCAATTTAAACACCAAAGGTCAAGACTATTTTATAGATACGATTTCGATTAAATCGACGAGATACTTGAATGGGATCAAACGATTCTTACTAGATTCAGAATTGTTAGAAGTCTCGATGGATGGTGTCTTTGAGTTGGATGAACTGCCTCAGGACTTTCTCTATTTTGTGAAAAGGAATTACCCCGAATTTGCTGAAAAGCTTAAAATAAATCCTGAAAACCCCTACAATACAAATCCTAAAAACTACCGTTTTGCTTTACAGGTTTTTGATTCTAAAAATTTCACACAGCTTGTTGACACTCGATTGGACACCCTCAAAAACCTGAGGCTCAAAGGGTTTTTTAACAATATAAAAGATACCATTTCTCTGGATATAGAAGTAGCTGAGCTTGGTTTTGCCAATACCCGTTTCAGGGATGTCGTTATTTTGTCGGAGTCTAACCAATCGGATAGCCAATTTGACGTAGGGGTCTTCAATACGACGATTGGCTCGAATGTAGAGATTCCAATCACTGCCTTCTATGGGAATATCAATCGGGATACAATTGCTTTCAATATCAATACCTCCAACTTTTCCACGGTTCTGGATAACATGAATCTAAATGGAAAATTCTTCTATGAGGGGGATTTGATGCAAGTCAATTTCTTGCCTTCCGACCTTGTTTTATACAATGAAAAATGGAATATCCTAAAAGACAATTATATCCGTTTCGGGGAAAAATACATCGAAACACAGAATTTTCAACTGACCTCTAAAGGTAAACTCATCTCTCTGAAAAGTATAGATAATAAAGGCATCGCCCTTAATCTTTCCAATATTTCCTTGGCTTTGGTCAATGACTTGATTACGGATAAACGCTTCCGATTTGATGGAGGAATCACGGCGAGCGTCCAGAGCGAGGATGTTTTCAATCTGAAAAATCTTCGGGCACTGGTCACCATGGATAGTCTTATTTTGAATGGAGATAATTATGGGAAACTCAACTTGACGACTCAAACCTCCGACCTGAAAACACCGCTCAAAGCGGAGTTGCGTATTGATGACGGGGATAAAAAACTGATGGCCAACGGAAAGTTTATCCCCACTTTCATGGCTCAGCGAAGTAGGGATGAAAATTACCTCGATTTTGATTTAGAAATACAGGATTATCCACTTCGGATGCTAGAATATTTAATCAGTCCTGGTATATCGGAGACGACTGGCAAAATAGTTGGTAACGTACGGGTGTTCGGACAATTACCCAAAGCGCAAACTCTAGGCTCGCTTCGGGTGTATGATGCTTCAGTCGTAATAGATTATCTACAAACGAGGTATTTTATAGAGAATGAAATCGTCAGGATTTCAAGTTATCAGTTTGATGCCACGGGCGGCAAACTGAAAGACAAATACGGCAATATAGCGACCGTTACAGGAGGCATTACCCATGACCACTTCAAAAACTGGGGGCTGAGTTGCTCCGTGCAGTCCGACCAATTCCTGTTGATTGATACCAAGAAAAAAGACAACGAACTTTTTTATGGAACGGGAATTGGAAATGCACTTGCCACTTTTTCGGGCACATTCAGACAAACGAATATTGACATCAATGCAGTCACGGGGGCGGGTTCTAATATGGCTATACCCGTTACCTACGGACAGGATGGGAGTGAGGTTGATTTTATCGTATTTGAGCAAGATTCTACTGCTTTGAAGGATTCTTTAATTGCAGAGTCTCCCGTGATACGTGGGTTGAATTTGGATATGAATATCACGATGACGCCACAGGCGGAAGTTCGCCTGATTTTTGATGAGCAATCGGGGGATATTTTGAAGGGAAGGGGCAATGGAGATATACAATTAAGAATCACGAGAGAGGGCAATTTCAATATGTATGGCAATTATATCGTTGAATCAGGGGAGTATCTCTTCACGCTACCGCTGATTAGTAATTTTGGGGTGAATAAACCTTTCGTGGTGAAGCGAGGCGGGACGATTAACTGGGATGGAGACCCTTTTGGGGCACAGCTCGACATAGAAGCCAGTTACCAAAATTTGACCACACCCATCTATCCTTTTATTACGGAATATCTAGCGGATGCAAGTGATGCCCAAACACAAAGAGCCAAGAATCCAACCAAGGTAGATTTGGGGATGAAACTGACGGGCGCACTATTGAAACCTGAAATAGATTTTACCCTAGGCTTCCCCAGTTTGAATGGAGAACTGAAAAATGTAGTGGAGAGCAAGCTACGGGTAGTAGAAAGTGATAAAAATGAGCTGAATAGGCAAGTTGCCCTTTTGATATTGACGGGGCAGTTTATTCCTACCTCTTCGGCATTGATCAGCACCGATTATCTAGATGATGTGGGCATCAATACTTTGAGTGAGTTTATTTCTACCCAATTATCCAACTATCTGACGGATTTATTGTCGGAGGTGATTCCTGATATTGACATCAATATCAATTACCGACAATACGATGCCAGTACCATTTCGGATATTACCACAGCGCCCCAAGTCGGCCGGGATGTGGAAGTCAGCCTGCGCAAGGGATTTCTAGACAACCGCCTGAATATTAATCTCAGCGACAATATCAGCACAGGGCAAGGGGCTACTGCCAGCCAAGCTTATGCAGGTCCAGAATTTGTGATAGAGTACCTGATTACCGCAGATGGTCGGCTTCGCTTCAGGGCGTTCAAAGAAAACCAGCAAGACTTCACCGCCAACAACCAAATCCGTTGGGGCGCCGGCCTATCGTACAGCTTCGAGTTCAATTCCTTCCGCAAGAAAAAACACAAGGACGCCAATGAGTTCTTCAAAGGCCTCCGGGAAGACGCTATCAAGATATTAGAGCAGGAAGTGGATTAGGGTGGAGCTAATTTTCGCTATCCCTTAAGCAGAGGCCCTCTACTCCCCATTCAAATAATCCCTCAAATACTCGAAGTGCTTCCCTAGGTCTTTATTGATGGCGACCGTTGCTTTTTCTATCATATTAGAATGCTCTCGCTCCAGTAACTCTTCGATGACATGTGCGATGAATTGCTCTCCGAAAGCCTTGGACGCATCTCTAGGAAGTTCGTTGGGCAGATTGTCAATCGTCATCATATCCACAACGCCCTCTTGGAAAGGCTCGGTTTGTTGCTCTTTATTGACATTATATCCAAAGATAGGGTCTGCGATAGTAGAGGCAAATAGAGTAGAAGGAATAGACGATACAGGGGCAATATCACAAGTGACATCTGCAATGGTCTTGATACGGAAATCCGCTTGCTTCATGTCTTCTTTTGTGAAAAACGCAGGCGCACGATTGTCCCAGTAAATGCCATTAATCATAATGTCAGCAGCCTCGGTAAAAGGCTTGAATATACTTTTAAATTTTTCTGGGTGTTGGTAGAAATCCTGCTTTTCAAAGGGGCTGCCGTCTTTTCTAGCAGCATAGTCGATACATTCCAATTGCGTGAAAACGGGCTTATCAAAGGACATCCCTAGGAATTCTTCCTTAGAAACTTGCTCTATCCCCATATCTCTAAGTACATCGGCTGCGCCATTGGCAACACGACCAGTGCCAGTCAAGACTACTTTGAATGGGCTGAAAGTTGTTCGCTTATAGATAGCCACTGCCTCAGCGTAATCTCTACAATCTTTCATGCGGGGCAACCGAAATGCGCCTGTGCGCATACCATAGGCCATGACCCCGTTATGGGCACCGACCATTCCCGCAAATCGACCAAAGGCAATCACACGCTTCCCCTCCTCATCCCTCAGAACCTCATAGTCCAGCAGTTGGATGTTTTTTTCAACGATGGACTGGAGGAGCGCTCTGTTGTAATGCTGCTCTTTAATGGTATGGGAGAAGAAAAAGTAAATCTTATCGCTGACCAATTGCTTGATGGGGACTTCTTTTACGCCCATGAGGACTTGGCAATCGCTCAAATCTTCTTGCAGGGCAATCCCCGCATTTTTGTACTCCTCATCTTGGTAACAGCGGTTCGGAGATGGTTGCACGATGATTTCCACAGGATATTTTTCTAATAAATAACCACATTGCTCTGGCGTAAGCGGAACGCGCGAATCAGGCGGCACTTTCCCCTCTCGAATAATACCGATTTTGAGTTTGTCCATTTTATAATATCTTGGTTAGGAAGCACAAAAATAAGATATGTATCCAGACTTTATAATTTAGTTGTTGGAAATGCTAATTTGAGGGTGACAATTTTGACTTCTATCGTCATAAAACTGGTATTGAACCTAAATTTATTCATTAATTAAAACGAGAAACGTCATGTTAAAAGAATTTAAGGAATTTATCATGCGGGGCAACGTGCTTGAGCTAGCGGTTGCTGTTATTATCGCTGGTGCCTTTGGTGCTATCGTTGCCTCATTTACCAATGATGTCTTGATGCCACCCATAGGTTTGGCGATGGGAGATGTCAACTTTGCAGATTTGGCTTATGTATTGAAGCCTGCAGCAGTAAATGATGCTGGTGAAGTGGTTTCAGAAGCAGTATCTATTAAATATGGTGCATTTATCCAGAAGATAATCGACTTTTTAATCATAGCTTTTGTGATTTTCATGATTGTTAGAACCTACAATAAAACTCAAAAGCAAGAAGAGGAAGCTCCTGCTGCTCCTGCCGGACCAACTCAGGAAGAGTTGCTAGCAGAAATCAGAGATTTGTTGAAGAAGTAATTGATTATTATTCAGCATTA
>JAHDBO010000094.1 GCA_020630355.1 Saprospiraceae bacterium | reverse complement strand
CAGCGATTGGATTAGAAGTATTGTACAGATAGCGGTTTAGAAGAGAAAAAGATGAGCAAACAGGAGGATAATCTTCTCATGGCAATATCCCTTCTTTTACAATCAGGCAACAGATTCCTCATCCTCCTCCTTCCTGCGATTTTTCCACCAGATGTAACCAATCGTACCTATAATCAAGTAAGGTGTCGCCAGCATATACAAAATACCTGCATTCAGACCTTTTCCAGCAGAACCACCATTTTGGAGGTTGGACTCTGCCGCCATTTTACACATGGGGCATTGCGCCTCCAACTCTGGCATAAATGCTACTAAGGCTACCAAAAACACTATTGCAAAAGCTCCGATTTTATCCATTCTTCTCAAGTTCATAACTTTCCACTTTGATTTTTAAACTAAAATCTATTAACTGTAATAAGGCATCAACATCAAATAACAAATCGGTCCTGTCACTGCTACGTACAACCATATCGGGAACACCCATTTTGCCATTTTACGGTGTCTTTCTATCTGCCCTGTATATCCTCTTATAAAGGTAAACAAGGTAAACGGAAATATCACAGCAGCCAGTACGATATGTGAAAATAAGATGCCCAAATAAATCGTACGCATACTTCCCACTTTGAGGAGTTCCTCTGCGTCTACCTTTCGGTCACCATTCAAATCACCGTAAACCGTTTCGGGTGTTGTAAAGTGATACAAAACATAAGACAATAAAAACAACAGCGACAAACCAAAAGCGATGTAGATCGCTTTCCTATGTTTTTCTATATCCTTTTGTTTTACAAAATAAAGGGCTGCTACTAGAGCGATAGCAACACCAACATTAAAGGCAGCGTGTAAAGGCGGTAGGAAACTAAAATCTATGCCTAGGTCTATTTTGAAATGCGGGATGCGCATGACCCCTACCAATCCGAGTACAGCAATAGATACGATAATTGCAGCTATATTGAGTTTTTTGGCTAGCGCCAAATTTGCTTGTGTTGACATTATTTCTCTATTTCCGGTTTGTATTTGATTTCTTTCTTAGGGTCTCTTGGCATTAACATGGCAATGTGCTCCACTAAGCGGTTGACTCTTGTGGAGTCCGTACCATCGTAATAATTCCTTATCGTCAATGTCGTATCCAGTAATGCAAAGTAAGGACTATGCAGAAAGTCTTCTCCATCTCCTGCCGCTCCTTCATCAGTAGGTAATTGATAGCCTTTTCGTGCTAGTGCAAAAATAGAATCTTGGTTCCCTGTCAGGAAATACCATTGGTCATCTAAAGGAATCTCATGTGCCTGCATATAGGCTTGAAGTACGGATACCGAATCTCGTTTAGGGTCAACGGTATGAGATAGAAAAACGATGTCTGCTCTATCGTCAAACTGTTCATACAGCCGTTTCATTTGGCTTGTCATCTTAGGGCAAATCGTCGGGCAGTGCGTAAAGAAAAAGTCAGCGATGACCACCTTGCCTTTCAAATCGGCTTTTGTAAAGACCTGGCCATTTTGGTTGGTGAGTGTAAAGGCTGGCAGTTCGCCATAATCCTTCAATTCGCCCATTAATTTCTTATAATAATTCAGACCAGAATTTAAATAATACCAAGAACCTAGCGGCAAAACTATGATAAAAAGTATTAGTGCTAGTATACTTAAAATCCTATTCTTCTTACTTTTTTGTGTCATACGCTATCCCCTCTTACTGATTTACTATTATAACAAATTGATAGTACTTGTGTTGAAAATCATTCCTATAAAAAAAGCGGGTCTTTACAGCCCCGCTTTAATTTATTTTTATTTCGTACCTCCGTTATTACTAGGAGGGGCTTGTCTTACATCCTCTACTTTGATTTGATTGAAATCATTGATTTGAGAACGGCGTTCTTCCCAAGAATTTCCTTCTTGGAAAAAAGCAATCACTGCCCACACTAATAATAATACTGGCAATAATACACTCATCCGCAAACCACGTACCTCGTGTCCCATGTGCATAAATTCATATATAATGAAGTATGCTTTATAAATAGATAGTACAATCAATGCTAGACCGACTAAAATTAAAATTGGATTAACAAAAGTACCGAACATTTCGAATCCGATTCCTTCTGGATTGATTCCTAGGTGCCCTTTTCCAAATAAAGATACCGCCACCTCGACTAAAGTTACAGCAGCCAGTAACCACATTCCACGAAATACTAATTTCTTCGCTTTATTATAATCGTGTCCCATTTTCTTTTCTAGATTTTAGATAATAGATAATAGAGTACAAGGCAATGTACTACAACAAGTAAAACGCTAAGAATACAAATACCCATACCAAATCGACAAAGTGCCAGTATAAGCCGATCTTTTCGACCATCTCGTATTCGTTCTTTCTCTTCTCATACAAGCCACTTGCTACATTGATTAAAATAATGAGCAAGAAAGCCACACCAGAGAATACGTGGAAGCCGTGGAAGCCAGTGATGATGAAGAACAACGCCCCGAAACCCTTTGGACCATAAGATTCCATTTTGAGATTACCTGCTGTATCTTTATAAGCTCCATATTGGTACTCTCCATGATGATAGGTAATCAAGTATGGGTCACCAGCTTTGAAAGATTTCAGCTTTTCATCCTTTGCGAAACTTGTACCGTAGTGGTCAATTTTTTCATAATAATGATTCCCTCTAGCATCTTCAAAGTAAACACCACCATGACCATCATCTTTTTTAGTCAAAGCAGGGATAGCTGCTAAATCCTCATTTTTCAGATAGGTCCCTTCTTCTGTATGTGCAGAGAACGGGTTCGTCCAAACGGTCATACCTTCAGTTCCTATCAGATTGTTCCATTCCCAAGCTTGACAGCCCAAGAATCCAGCTCCACCAATGATTGTCAACAACATCCAGAAGATAACGCCTCTCTTATTGTAACGCTGACCTTCTTGTACGGCCCTTACCATTGTCACTGAAGACAAAATCAATAAGAATGACATGAAGGTTACGAAAATCAAGGGAAGACCGTGTAAGCCAAATGGTGCCGTCTGAAATACAAAATCTGGAACAGGCCAAGTCGGACTACTAAAACGCAAAGCACCATAAGCAATCAAAAAGCCTGCGAATGTAAATGCATCCGACAACAAGAAGTACCACATCATCAGTTTCCCATAGCTTGCCTTGAATGGTCGTTGACCACCCGACCATAAGTCTTCTTGCTTTTCTTCTTCTAAAACAACTAATTCGTCTGTAGCTGCCATTGTTTGAATATAATTAGTAATTAATATTGAAGAATGAATAAAGATCCATTCAACCATTTTTCTTCTTGTCACAAGGATTTCTGTTAAAAAACCTTGTCGCTAGCGATTATGCTTGTAGCACAAAAAATACAATCAAGTAAACCCAGAGCAAATCAACGAAATGCCAGTAAGTTAAGGTTAATTCGAATCGAAGTTTTCGTTTTGGTGTCACCTTATGAGGTAAACCGAACGCATGTATCAATGCAACAGCCAACACCCCAATTCCTCCTAGCACGTGTGCCGCATGAACCCCAGAAATCACGTAAATAAATGAACCTGCTGGATTCCCTGTCAACTCTACTCCGATTTGTTGTAAGGCTTCCCAGCCTTGATATTGCAATATTATAAATGCAAATCCTAGCAAGAATGCCGTCACCATCAAACTTTTGTACAATGTTGCATTTCCCTTTAGAAATGCTATATAACTGCCGTGTAAAACCAAAGAACTTAGAATAATGACTCCTGTGCTGTAAAAAAACACATCTGGCAACCTAAATTCCAACCAATTCCCAGCCGCTTGCCTCACGATATACGCACTCGTAAAGGCTGCGAACATCATAAAAATACTAGCCAACCCAGCCCAAAGCAAAAACTTCTGCGGATGGATTTTATTTTGTCTATATTCTTTTTCCACTGCGCCTGTCATATCTTCAAATTCAATAAAAATGAGACTGTCTTATCAGCCGTTTATATTTTATCTATCAAAAAAAGTATCAATACTACTGGCAAATAGAAAAAAGATGCGAACATCAATTGTTTAGCAGCAGCATCTGTACATTCTTTATATAACCGCCAGCATAAAGCAACATAATATATACCTACTATGCTTACTAAAATAGCTGAAACCAATCCACTTATTCCCATCCAATAAGGTAGTAAACCGAGTGGCAGCAGCATAATCCCATAGATAAAAGACTGCATTCCCACTTGATTGTTTCTTTCACCATTGGAAGATGGCAATAAATAATAACCTGCCTTGGTGTAATCCTCATGTCCGAGCCATGCTATTGCCCAGAAGTGAGGGAACTGCCAGAAGAACTGGATACCAAACAAAACAATAGCTAAAGCAGTCAATGTTCCTTCGTACGCTACACAACCAATCAAGGTCGGCAAAGCTCCTGGTATTGCCCCTACGATTACTGCAATGGGCGAAACCCTCTTTAGTGGCGTATAGACAAAGGCATATAACAACAGTGAGATAGCTCCGAACAAAGCTGTTAATGGATTGAGCAGTGCTAACAGACTTGTGCCTATCACGCTCATTACCCCTGCCAAAAAGACAGCTTCATAAACAGTCATTCTACCAGTTGCTAACGGCCGGTCAGCTGTTCTTTGCATCATTTTGTCAAAGTCCTTTTCAAGGACTTGGTTCAGCGCATTCGCCGCACCTGTTACTAGGAATCCTCCTACACTAAGCAGTACTAAATGTTCCCAAAGTAAAGACTCCGCTACCAACAAATAGGTCATCACAGATGAAAAAACCACCAATAAAGACAACCTAAATTTGAATAAAAGCTGATAGTCCTTGACTTTTTGACTCAATATGCTCCTACTCTGTACTTTCTCCACTTTATATCATTATTTGCCAAAAGGCATTTAATCAATATTATTCTCTAAAACACTATCCTGAAATCTAATGCTAATGATCAGCTTCGCTCTCCCATTCTTGCACAGGCGTTGTCTGAGCAATCATATCTTTACCGTCTTTACCATAATCGTATGCCCAACGATGAACTACTGGTATTGCTCCAGGCCAGTTACCGTGGCCAGGGTCAACCGGGGTTGTCCATTCTAATGTACTTGCATTCCAAGGGTTGATAGAAGATTTCTTACCATACCAGATGCTGTAGAAGAAATTGACTATGAATACAATCTGTACCACAAATACGATAATTGCCGCAACCGTAATAAACTGGTTGATTGAACCAAAGTGGTCGAAAGCATCGAAAGTCGTGAAAGAATAATATCTTCTTGGAACACCAGCCATACCGATATAGTGCATTGGCCAGAAAATCGCATAAGCTCCTATCAAAGTACCCCAAAAATGTATTTTTCCTAGTGTAGAGTTCATTAATCTTCCAAACATCTTAGGGAACCAATGATAGACTCCAGCAAACATACCAAAGAATGCTGCTACTCCCATTACAATATGAAAGTGAGCTACCACGAAGTAGGTATCGTGCAATTGGATATCAATCGCAGAGTTTCCTAGGAAAATACCCGTCAAACCACCAGATATAAATAGGGATACGAAACCTATCGCAAATAGCATTCCCGATGTAAATCGGATACTACCTCCATATAATGTTGCAATCCAGTTGAATACTTTAACCGCAGATGGTACTGCGATAATCAAAGTAAAGATGACGAAGATATTTGAAATGAATGGGTTTACACCTGACATAAACATGTGGTGTGCCCAGACAATAAAGGACAAGAATGCAATGGCCAAGATAGAATAAACCATCGCCTTGTAGCCGAAAATTGGTTTTCTAGCATTGACAGAAAGTACTTCCGATACCAATCCCATCGCTGGCAAAATGATAATATATACTTCTGGGTGACCCAAGAACCAGAACAAATGCTGGTACAAAACAGGGCTTCCTCCTACGTATTCCAAAGCTTGCCCACCTATATATATATCACTCAAAAAGAAACTTGTTCCTAATCCTCTATCAAACATGACCAATAACATCGCAGAGAATAATACTGGGAATGACAAAAGACCAATAATAGCCGTTACAAAGAAAGCCCAGATAGTCAAAGGCATCCTCCACATGGTCATACCTTTCGTCCTTAGGTTCAATACAGTTGTAATATAATTGATGCCTCCTAGTAGAACAGATACAACGAACAATACCAAACTAAGCACCCACATGGTCATACCTGCACCTGAACCCGACATGGCTTGTGGGAGTGCACTCAAAGGAGGGTAAGCTGTCCACCCCCCAGAAAAAGGACCTGTACTTAGGAACAATGAAGCGAACATGATAGTACCTGCCAAGAAAAAGAACCAATAAGACAACATATTCAATAAGGGGGATGCCATATCACGTGCACCTAATTGAAGCGGAATCAATAGGTTACTAAATGTACCAGATAGACCAGCTGTCAATACAAAAAAGACCAGAATAGTACCGTGCATCGTTACCAGTGCATAGTAAAATTCAGGGTCAAGCGTTCCTACTCCTTCATTGACTGTAATCCATTTTCCTAGGATTGGCTTTAACCAAGCCATATTTTCTTCTGGAAAACCTAGTTGCAAACGGAACACCAATGACATTAACCCACCAATCAATCCCCAAAACATACCAGTGATCAAGAATTGCTTCGCAATCATCTTGTGGTCTTGACTGAAGATATAGTGTGTTATAAAACTGGTTTGGTACTTATCTCCATGCTCGTGCTCATGGAAATCAGGGTCATGCCCCTCCTCCAATACCAACAATTTTTCTTCCTCTGTTAAATAACTAAAATTTGCCATGTCTTATTTCTATTTAAATCCCAATAAATAATTACTTCTATACGGGTTTCTTATTGGAATAAATATGTTCTTTATTTTAGTAAAAAAAGGATGTACCTTTCATATTACTTAGCAGCTGCTGCTGCCTCTTCTGCTAATCTTTTTTCAATTGCCAAAGTCTGACCTTTGTATGGGTCTTCGTCCGTGCCTCTTACATTGGTCAGATAATAAGAGTTGGGCTCTTGTGTTTTCAACCAAGCTTCATATTCCTCTGGCTCAACTATGCGAACCACTTTTCTCATACTGTAATGTCCTGTACCACATAACTCTGCACAAGCCAACTCGTATTCGAATGTCTCCCATTTTTTGGGACCATCCGGTTCTGTTGGGTCAGCAGGTTCCATCCACATCTCTACACCACTATCACGAAGTACCTTACGATATTCTTCCGTAGTATATTTTGGTGTAAAAACGAAATAGGTCGGTAGCCCAGGAATTGCATCCATTTTCACACGGAAGTGTGGCAAATAGAA
>JAHDBO010000093.1 GCA_020630355.1 Saprospiraceae bacterium | reverse complement strand
TCAGAAATCGAAATAAACAGGTTTTATATTCTGAAAAGGGGCTAAATTGACCTTACAAAGCCCGCTGTCATCATTATCCTTATTATGAAAAATCTAAAAGACATTGTCATAATACTCCTTGGCTCTTCCTTGGTTTACCTCATTTACATGAATGTCGGCAGCGGGGCAATGAAAGCAAACTTGAGTGAAACAGCAGTGGCAACGCATAGCATGTTTGAGGAACTGCAAAGCGACAAGCAAATCCCTCAAGTAGTCATCAAGACAGATATTGAAGGGCTACTCAATAATCGCAAAAGAGATATTTACCAAGAAGGCCTTTTTACTTATGCTGATAAAAAGGGAATGGAGCAACAGCTTGAGATCAGGGTAAAACCACGAGGGAAATTCAGAAGAAGAATTTGTGATTTCCCTTCGGTCAAAGTCAAATTTTCTAAAAAAGGACTTAAAAGGTTCAGAATACACCCTTTTTCCTCTTTCAAGCTAGTCACGCATTGTCTCGATGACCATGAGACCAGTAAAGAGAACATCCTAAGAGAATATTTTGTCTACAAACTTTATAACGAACTCACGGACACCAGTTTTAGGGTTCAGTTGCTTGAAATCACCTACGAGGACACTAAGGGGCATATCGCCCCCAAGACCCGTTATGGTTTCCTAATCGAAAGTAAAAAGGAATTGCTCCAAAGGATTAACGCTATTTCGTGGAAACCATCCACGGTGCCTTCGGATAGCATCTGCCACATCAATTCAGATAAGGTGGCTCTTTTTCAATATATGATTGGGAATGAAGATTGGAAAGTGACTCCTTTTCATAAAAATGTGGAATTGGTCAAATTACAAAACAGCGATGTATATCGACCCATTCCCTATGATTTTGATTTTAGCGGTGTTGTTAATGCGCCTTACGCAAGGCTCAACACCAAACACCACAAAAAGAGCATCAGAGATCGTTGCTATCTGGGATTGCACCCAGATTCAGAGACGACCAAACAGGAGATTCAAAGTCATTTGAACAAAAAAGAACAGTTGCTTGCCTTTTGCGACGATTTCAAGCTTTTACCTCCTAAGAGCAGAAAAGATTTAAGAAAATATTTGTCTGCTTATTTTAATCTCATCAACAAAGAGCGCCTAACGGGCATCCATAGATATTAAACGTCCTACATTGAAAACGCATCTTGCTGCACAAGATGCGTTTTCAATTTTATTTTACAAGCGTCGCAAAACTTTTGAGTTTCTTTGGGTTTCCTCTGGCATCTTTGTAATTAACCTTACAAACATACACTCCAGCTTGGAGCACTGGACCTACGTTATTTTTACGTCCATTCCAAGCCTCGAAGGGGTCAGTAGACTCAAAAACCAATTCTCCCCAACGATTCCAGATTGTCATTCGATATTCCGTTAGGCCATCTATTTCTCCCGTACCCCGAAACCCATCATTCACATCATCCCCATTGGGCGTAAATGCGTTGGGTAGGAAAAATGTAATTTTGGGTTCGATATCAATTGTCTTGACAAGCGTATCCCTACATCCACTCAGATGAGTAACTATCTGCCTAATTTCAAAAAAACCTGTGTCCTGATAAGTGTGGGTGGGATTTCGCTCAAAAGTGAATGTCCCGTCCCCAAACTCCCAGAACCATGCCACCGCATCAAGGCTCTCATCAAAGAGCGAAATAGTCGGGTCAAATCGGCTAGGATTTTCTGGAGAAATTGAAAACCCTGCCTCAGGCGAAGGCTCTACTCTAATCAGGCTTTGAAAATCTTCAGAAACTTCACATCCAATAGGAGAGGTAACGGAAAGTGAAAGGTCATAAGTACCCACTCCATTATAGATATGTCTAGGGCTGATTTCATTGGAAACGGTTCCGTCCCCCAAATCCCAGACAATGTCGTAGGTCGAATCAATTGGGGTACTCAGATTATTCAAAAAGACATCTAAAGGATCACATCCAGCAGCACTACTGGGCTCTACAATCAAAATGGCTGGAGCTGGTCGATAATCTACTATCTTAGTAATCGTGTCTCGACAATCATTTTCATCAATAGCTTCTAGTGCTACAGGAAACTCACCAGGGATTTGATATAAATAATTTGGGTTTTGTGTATTAGAAAAATTGCCGTCTTTAAAATCCCAAACCCATTGCTGAATAGGACCGGCACCACTCTCTGATAAATCTACAAAACTTACAGGCCCAGCCACGCAAGTGTCGTAAGTAAACTCAAAATCTGCGTTTACCTCGGGAAAAATATTAACAACTATCTCGGCAGTATCAGAACAAGATAAGCCTTTGTTGATAATCATGGTTCCAGTATATTCTCCCGTATTCGGAAAAGTAATAGTAGCATCTCTAGTGGTAACTACAGAAGTACCAGACCCTACATCAAAAGTCCATTCATAAGAAACGATACGGTCCGCATCATAGCTTTGATTCACAAATGAAACCGTATTAGCCCCACATGAATTTACCAAGAATTGTTGCTCTCCTAATTCTGCACTGAACTCAATCTCTGCGAATACCGCTGGCTCACATTCGGGCACCTGAAACTGAAAGTCTCGCCTTGTTTCACTCAACAAAAGACCATCTCGATATTCTTTGACACAAACACCAACAGAAAACTGCCCAATGGCTTCTGGCGTTCCTGATATTTGTCCTGTAACGGGATCTATGCTTATAGTGGGGTCTCCTGCCATTGGTCGAGTAGCTGTGTAAGTGGGCGCTCTAAAGGCAACCGTATTATAAGGAGGAGGGGAAGCAGGTATAGGAATAGCCCCATTAGGGCCAAATACGCCAGGCTGGGTCGTAGTCGGTCCGCCTCCTTCAAATGGTGCGCAAAACTCATAAACCAAAGAATCACCATCTGAGTCAGTGGCTGCATGATCAAAATTCAATGGAAGTCCCGCACAAATAACGACAGGGGGAAAATTGTCGAAAACAGGGCTTGAGTTACACACTTGTTGAGCTTCTGGGCTAATTTCTACGGTATAAGTTCCACCTGTATTCCTAGCATTGTTAATATTTGCGGTGTCTGGATTTCTACAACATCGTTGATATGAAATATAGTAGCTTTCAGTCGACACAGGTAAATTTACATCAAAAGTGTAAACGCCTTCCTGCACGCAAACCGCTGGCGGCACAATAATACAAGGGTTTTCCTCCCCTGGGTCAACTGGTCTTGGTGGTCCATCTAAACCAATTTCTAACTGCCTGAAAGGGTTATTGATATTCAAATTGTCTTCTCTATATATTGCGATATTGGCAGGGTCGTCAAGGGGTGTCCCATTGGAGTTTTGACTACTGCAATCTCGATAGACTTTAAGTGTGATGGTATAGCTCCCAGGGGAATTACATCTGTAAGTCATGTATCCTCCAACGATATGCGTCGCTTCCACGAGGTTAACCGTTGCAAAAACCAACAAAAACAATAGTTTAATTCTTCGCACGTGCATGGTATTTTATCTAATTTAAGCGTGTAGGAACAATCACTTTGAGGATACAAAATCTTTTTTTGTTGCAATATTATCGGACTAAAGCGGCAAATTCCCTTTAATAAGAACGATTTCCATTACTGCCTTGGTATTCTATTCTATAAAGATATGTTCCTAAAAGACTCTCTTTTCCTGTTTTTTGATGCCTTCCGATTCATCTATAACCTAAATTTATTGGTTTAAAAACGACTTATGAGAATGAGGTAGGCTGGATTCAACAAATAAATGTACAAATATTGAAAAATATCCTTGTATCGGCCTCCCCCTAGGCACTCATAGCTCATTTCTCCAGCCCATAAGTATACTGCGGATATTTTTTTTCCGACACAAAAGATAAACAATGTAAAAAATATGAACTGAACTCCGTGCAAAACTTTAATTTTATGCCTTTGTTGTTCAAAAGAAAGCATCCAAACTTTCAATACCAAACACATAAAGTAATTATCATGTGGGATAACCACGTTATGACAGAAACAGTACAAGCCTTAGAGCAAGGGAAAACGATACTTTTTCCAACAGATACGATATGGGGACTTGGCTGTGATGCGACGAATGAAGCCGCTGTTTCCAAAATATATCAGATTAAAAACCGACCGACTAGCAATCCACTCATTATTTTGGTTTCTGATTTAGAAATGTTGAAAAAATATGTCACCGAAGTACACCCAAGAATCGAGACTTTACTAGCATATCATATCCGTCCACTAACGGTTGTCTATGAGCAGAACATAGGAATTGCTCCAAATGTTACGGCAAACAACCCCTCCGTCGCAATTCGCTTAGTTAAAGATGCCTTTTGCAAAGCATTAATCCAACAATTTGGCAAACCAATAGTTGCTACCTCTGCCAATGTTTCGGATAAACCATTTCCAGAAAATTTTGGGGAAATTAGTTCAACCATTTTAGAAGGCGTAGATTACGTTGTCGCTTACCGACAAATGGAAAAATCCTTAAATTTGCCTTCCGTTATCGTAAAGATGGGCGATACGGAGGAACTTATTTTCTTGAGAGAGTAGTAGTTTTATCAAGCAAAACGGACAAGATCTTATATGATTTTTAATATCAAAAAAGAAGAAAGAAAAATATTTGAAATCATCAAGAAAGCAGCAACTGACTTGGGGTATCCTGCTTTTGTTGTAGGTGGATATGTGCGAGACCGACTACTAGCAAGACCATCCAAGGATATGGACATCGTTTGTGTCGGAGATGGCATACGATTGGCAAATGCTGTCGCTAGCCACCTCAACCCACATCCTAAAGTAGCAGTTTACAAACGTTTTGGGACCGCCATGTTGAGACATCAAGGACTTGAAGTGGAGTTCGTAGGAGCTAGAAAAGAATCCTATCGGCATGATTCCAGAAAACCAAGCGTGGAAGCGGGTACACTCGAAGATGACCAAAACCGTCGGGACTTTACGATTAATGCCCTCGCCGTTTCCTTGAATGAAGACGACTTTGGCACCATCATAGACCCTTTCAACGGCATCTTGCACTTAGAAGAAAAAGTCCTGAAAACGCCTTTAGAGCCAGGGAAAACCTTCTCGGACGACCCACTCCGCATGATGCGTGGTATACGTTTTGCGACTCAACTTAATTTCAGAATCGACGATGTAACTTACAATGCTATTTCAAAATATCGCAACCGTATTAAAATTGTCTCCAAGGAGCGTATCACCATTGAACTAGAAAAAATCCTAGCAGCTCCTAAGCCATCAATCGGTTTTAAGAAATTATATGATACAGGATTGTTGAAAATCATCTTTCCAGAAATGGAAGCCCTTCAAGGGGTTGATTTCAAGAACGGTATCGGACATAAAGACAATTTCTTTCATACGCTAGAAGTTGTTGACAATTTATGTAAAAACACCAACAATCTTTGGTTGCGCTGGGCAGCCGTTTTTCATGACATTGCCAAGCCACCTACCAAGCGATTCGACAAAAAACACGGTTGGACTTTTCATGGTCATGAAGCACTGGGTGCCGCAATGCTGCCTCGCATCTTCCGTCGTATGCGGCTACCGATGGATCACAAAATGAAATACGTGCAGAAGCTGGTAAGATTGCACTTGCGTCCTATTTCATTAACAAAAGAGAACATTACTGATTCGGCTATTCGCCGATTGCTTTTTGATGCAGGGGACGACATCGATGATTTGATGTTGCTTTGTGAAGCGGATATAACGTCCAAAAACCCTAAAAAGGTCCAGCGCTACCTTTCCAACTACGAGCTGGTGCGTCAAAAACTAAAGGAAATAGAAGAAAAAGATGAAATCCGCAATTGGCAACCGCCAATATCAGGAGAAATCATTATGAAAACCTTCGATATTGGCCCCTCCAAAAACGTGGGGATTGTCAAAACAGCTATCCGAGAAGCTATTCTCGATGGCATTATCCCCAATAACTATGCTGCTGCTTTCGATTTTATGTTGACGGAAGCTCAAAAACTAGAACTCAAGCCTATCAACTTAACCTATCAAAGGCCTCCAAAAGGTTAAAATTTTTACTTCGGACATCTTTTTTCGCTCCTTGTACGTCTATGATATAACATAACAAGCAGCCAAATGAGAAAACTATCCCTACTATGCTGCCTTGCCTTGATGAGTTTTAGCTTTTCTAATTTCAACTGGGAACTATTTCAATCCTATGAGGGTAAATTTGAAATACTTGCCCCAGGCGAATTTGAACAAAAAACAAAAGCTATCACTACTGCTATTGGTGAGGTAACTTATCACACTTTCATTCACAAACCCGAAGGGGACAACCCCGACAATCTTGCCTATATGGTGAGTTATTGTGATTATCCTGAAGGAAGTATCCATTCTGATTCGACAGCAATCATCAATGATTTTTTTGTGGCAACATTAGAATCCGCCCAACAGAGCGTGCAAGGAGCGCTTTTATATTCTAACGAAATAAAACATAAAGACTATCCTGGCAGACAATGGCGCATTGATTACAACGAAGGAAATGGAGTTATTAAGACCAAAGCTTTCTTGGTCAAAAACCGCTATTATTCCTTGCAAACCATTATGCTAAAACGTAACAGCCTCAATGAATCCACGACTCGATTTATGGATTCTTTCAAAGCTTACGATTAGACTTCTGTCAATAAGTCGTCAAATATTGAGCCTAGTAGTGCAGAAACTACTAGGCTTGGTTATTTTTGCTCCAGACTTCTAGATAACAGATAACAGAAGCGAGACAGCTTCATTCTGACATCTCTATTCTCACTTCTAAAAATCTTATTCGTGCAAAACGACTTATTCCTTCGAGCGGCAAGAGGCGAAAAAACAGAAAGACCACCCGTGTGGTTGATGCGTCAAGCGGGGCGTATCTTACCGCAGTACCGTGCCATTCGAAGTAGCCTATCTGGTTTCATTGAATTGGTAGAAACACCCCATCTAGCAGCCGAAGTCACTATACAACCAGTGGATGAACTGGGCGTTGATGCAGCGATTATATTTTCGGATATTCTAGTGATTCCCGAAGCCATGGGACTCCCTTACGAAATGGTAGAAAAACGGGGACCACTTTTTCCAAAAACCATCCAATCTGCCGAAGATGTCGCAGCACTCAAAACAGGCCTTGACGCTGCAGAGCATCTACAATACGTTTATGATGCGGTTGCTTTGACCAAGAAGGAATTAAACGGCAGAGTGCCATTGATTGGTTTTTCTGGCGCACCTTGGACATTATTGGCTTACATGATTGAAGGCTCTGGTAGCAAAACTTTTTCTAAAGCCAAAAAATTCCTTTATACACAGCCTACCTTAGCGCATCAAC
>JAHDBO010000092.1 GCA_020630355.1 Saprospiraceae bacterium | reverse complement strand
TACTATTTATCTATTTCAAAATAATAGGTCACTTGCTCCACGATAGGATAGCCAGACCTTGGGTCTTCATTTTTGAAGATAACATCGATATAAATCGTCTCTGCGACATCTTTTTCTTTGCTGTCGAAGATGGCGTCTATCCGATAGCTGCCGCCTGGCGGAATAGGTTTATTGGTATGTTTGAGTTCTGTACAATGGCAAGCAGAAATAATTTCAATTTCTAGCGTTTCATTATACACATTCGTAAACTCATAAGACAATTCTCGTTTGTCCCCCTTCTTGACTGTTCCTAGATTAACATGTGTTTTATCCCACTTGATAAATCGTGGCTCGGGCTGAGGTTTTTCAGTGGTGCTTGCCGCTACTACTTTTTCAGATTTTGCTGAAGAGGGTACTGCATCAGCCGTTTTTTTAGCCGTATTACATGCTAGAAGGAGGGTACATATCAAAGCACAAAAAACAGTTAATCTCATTGATGTTGTTTTAATTTTATTTTTGAATCAATCTTCCAAATCGAAGCATTCCTACTCATTTCCCAATAGACGTCTAAAAGGGTGAAAAAGATGCATGCCTTCTCTCTGTTCGCCAAACATTAACAGCCTCTTACGCTTTGAGCAGCGCTTTTGCATTATCAATTGCCGCTTTAGAAGGAGGGCTTCCACTAAGCATTGTGGCAATCTCTTGGATGCGTTCCTTTTTTTCCAATAGCTTGAGGTTGGTAACTGTACGCTCGCCATCTACCTGCTTGTACACAAAATAATGAGCATCTGCATTGACTGCAATTTGGGGCGTATGTGTAATGGATACCACTTGGTGTTGATTGGATAACTTTCGTAAAATATGCCCCATTTTCAAGGCCACATCTCCAGAGACCCCCGTATCTATTTCATCAAAAATCAGTGTTGGAAGAGGGATAGCACTCGCTACTAGGGATTTGATACAAAGTGTCAAACGAGCAATTTCACCACCTGATGCTACATTTTTAATCGCTTCAAAGCGGCTTCCTTTATTGGGTGCAAATAAAAACTGAACGGCATCTAGTCCCGTTGCCGTAAATTCATTAAGCGGTGCGACTTCTATTTTCAAAAGTGCATATTCCATGCCCAACTGCCGCAGTTGTGCTTGTACTTTTTCTTCAAATTTAGGGGCCACTTTCAAACGTGCTACTCGGAGGGTTTGAGCCAGTTTCCCAAGCTTTTCTTCTTGCTGGTCAATCTCTTTTTCCAGCCGCTGAATATCCGAGGACAAGTCTCCAAAACCTGTCAATTGCGACTCTAAAGCCTCTTGAATACTTAATAATTCCTCTACGGAATTGACTCGATGTTTATTTTCTAATTTATAAATCAAATCCAATCGCTGTTGGATTTCTTGAATGCGCTCGGGGTCATAATCCGTTTGCTCCGCCAAGTCTTCCATAGTACTCGCCACATCTTCTATTTCATAAGTCAGCCCCTCCAATTTAGAAAACAAAGCCTCAATATTTGGGCTGACTTTTCGGATAGCATTGCCTGCTTGGAGCAATTCCTGTAATTGGGCAATAATGGGCATTTCGCCTTCATTTAGACCTTGGAAACAAGCCCCCAAGACCCGTTTGATGTCTTCTGCGCTGCTGAGTGTCTGTTGCTCACTTTCTAGCTGTTCCTGCTCGCCTTCTACCAATTCCGCCTCATTAAATTCCCCTAGTTGAAATTCGATAAAATCTATCTCATTTGCGGATTCTTGGCTACGACGTAGCAGCTCTTCCAATTCTTTCTTATTGGATTGATATTGATTGAAAATTTGCTTGTATTGGTACAATATATCACCATTACCGGCCAGCGCATCTACCATCCGCATCTGAAAGGATACACTATGAATATCCAGCGTATCAAATTGTTGATGCAAATCAATCAGATTGCCACTCAGCTGCTGTAGCAGCTTTATCGTGACGGGGGTATCATTGATAAAAGCACGAGACTTGCCCGACGGGGTGATTTCCCTTCTAACGATTACCTCATCATCGTAATCAATATCATTTTCCGAAAAGAATTTTTTTAAATCATAATCTCGCACCTCGAAAACACCTTCTACCACGCATTTTTTTGTTTCATTAAAAAGCGATTTCGTATCAGCTCGCCGTCCCATAATCAAACCCAATGCGCCTAGTAAGATAGACTTACCTGCTCCTGTTTCTCCTGTGATAATGGTCAATTTATCAGAAAACTGGATTTCCAGTTGTTCGATAATTGCATAGTTTTTGATTTGTAATCTTGTAATCATAGGTCAAGCTGCCGCTACATTGAAAATGTTTGACAAAAATAACATTTATTCACTAAATTGATACAAAATGTTTACATTGAAAAGCGTTTTATAAAAAGCCCTCCTATATCATAAGAGAGCTTTTGGTTGTTTTTTCCATAAAAACAAGCCACAATATGAAAATGTTAAATTCAAACTGCTCTAACGGACATTCTGAACCAAAGCCCACAGCATCAAGCCTAAGCCACCTATAATCGCTAGCAAACCAATCCAAGATAACAAGGAAGACAAAAGGAGCGTGATAAGGATGCCTCCAAGCAACAATATCAAACCCAGCTTAAAGTTGCGGCTTTGAAAAACATTTCTAGCTTGAGCAAATAGTGCTTTTTTTACTTGTTTTCTATGTTTGCGCAGTAAGCGTTTCTGTTCTTTTTTAGAAAGCACCTGTGTGGAGGTTTTTTGCTTATCAACAGGTCTTTTGACAATCGCTTCAACGGGAGTCAAAAAACTCAAACTAAATATCAAGGACAGTAAAATCAGACGGGGGATACTCATGGTTTATTTTTTTTTAATAAATAGTGATTATTCTAAATGATTTTGTATAGCGAGCCTGCCTGAGCAAGCAGGTTTATGAAACCTAGCAATTTCAAGAGTTCTGGGTCATTCAAAATTCAAAATTTTTCATTCAGAATTAGGTCTAATGAATACTAAACTCTAACGTTGACCTAACTTGCTTCTATTATCCGAAACGTTATGATTTTTATTTGTTTGGCAATGTAAATAAAAAGATTGTTCCTTTTCCATCTTCCGATTCCAACCAAAGCTCGCCTCCTAATCGTTTTACAATTTTTTGGCATATAGACAATCCAATACCTGTGCCTTCGTATTCTGTCTTTTTGTGCAATCGTTGGAAAATGACAAATATCCGTTCTTGGTATTCTTTTGGAATACCGATTCCATTATCAATCACCCTAATTAGATGTTTATCATCCTTGTACTCATGTCTAATTTCAATGATGGGTTTGGTGTTTGGTTTCCTGAATTTTATCGCATTGCTAAGCAAGTTTTGAAGTAGTTGGCTCATCATGCGCTCATTCGTATTTAAAGTAGGTAGTGCATCGGCCTTAATTTCTGCCCCGTTTTCTTCGATGGAAACAGTTAGATTCTCAATCACTACCCTCAAAACCTCATTCAAATCTACAGCCGACACATCTACATCTCGCTTCCCAATGGTCGCATAGCGCAACAGATCGTCTAAAAGATTTTTCATGCGCATTACGCCATCCGTCAAAAAGCCGTAGTATAATTCTTCTTCTTCGTCAATCTCCGACCCCTTTTTCATTTGCAACAAGCGAGCATAACTCCCTATCATTCGAAGCGGTTCTTTCAAATCATGGGAGGCTACATAGGCGAACTGTCGCAGCTCTTCATTTGCTTCTTTGAGCTGTTCGTTCTGGAGATTGATCTGTTCGTTTTGTTTAAGCAGAAGAGATTGATAATTATTCTTTTGGGTCAGCAGTTGGATTTCTTTTTCCTTTTGTTCTAGCGAGTGCTTAATTTCCAAATCTATCGTTTGGCGCAAGCGGCGTTCTTTTGAGAAACTTTCACGAGCCTGAGCATAAACCACGTGATACTCGTAGGCTTTCTGATAGTTTTTTTCTTTTTCATAAATACTCGCCATCAAGCGGTATCCTCTGATTTCACTGACGGTATCCTTGATTTGTTTAGCTGCCACAATGCCACGACTGACCAAGCGCAAAGCCCCTGCATAATCTTCTTTGTGATAGAGGATATTGCCCATATTCAGCAAATTGATTTGCTTACCGTCAACATCTCCGCCTAGTTCTTCTATAATTTCCTGTGCTTGCTCTGCCTTTAGAAGGGCCTCATCGTATTCTTTCTGAGCGACCAAGACCCGACTGATTTGAGTCAGGCTATGCAACTCCATCACACCATAGCCTATGTTTTTGGAAAGCTCATAAGATTCTCTGAAGTATTTAAGGGATTCAAGTGGTTTGTCTTGCGTGTAGTAAATATTCCCAATATTATTGAAAATAATCACTTTCGTATTCAAATCCAGAATATCATCAAAGTCTTTTAGCGCAGAATGGTAGCGCTCCAATGCTTCATCATAATTAAATAGATTGGCATAGATGGTAGCTGTGTTTATCAAAGAATTGGATGCACCTTGCCTAAAACCAATATGCCGACTCTTCGCCAGTGCTTCTAGGAAATACTGTACAGCTTCTTTGAAATCGGATTTGGCACCATAAGAAACGGCAGTACTGTTCAGGGCAATAATTTCTTTTTCGACATCACCATACTTTATGGCTTTTTCGAGTACAGCTTGATTTAGTTGTTTTAATTTAGAATATTCGCGCCTACGTAAGTAGACCTGTATCAATTGGCAATCCGCTTCTAGTTGCAAATATTCACTGGGCTGTTCTTCTAGTCGCGCTAGTGCTTGGCTCACATAAGCCAAAGCCTCATCAAAGTCATTTTGGTAATAACACACTTGGCTTAAACCTACTAGGGATTTGATTTCTAAATCCAGCATCAAGTCAAGATTTTCAGCATAGACAGCTTCAAAACAGTTTTTGGCTGCTTCAAATTCTTTTTGATTAAGATGTAAATGCCCTTTCTCTTGAGTTATTTCCGAATGAAAATGTTTATTGGACTGTTCATTTAATAAGGTAGCGGCTGTTAGGGACTGTTCAACGATTGGATATAAAACTTTAGAATTTTCAAATCTCGCTTTGGTATTCCTTGCCTTTGCCAAGAACAAATGTCCAAAAATCTGTCCCTGTCTGTATTTGAGTTGAGTTGATGTTTCTAGCAAAAACACCCCCTCTTGTTCGGCGTCATGCAATTGCCGAGCAAGCCAAAGTTTATCCGCAGCTAGTATCCGTTGTTGTATTTGAGCTATATTCATGGTTGTCGCTGGACAAAATACAAAAAGTCTCATCAATTTATTTGATGAGACTTTTCTAAAACATATTTTATGCCGAATTTCTAGCGCCCTCCTTCCGTTACAGGCGCAGGGTCCGCCACTTCGAGTTCGGCATTGATTTTCCCTCGCATCTTCAAGGTATGCGTGCTAGGGGAAGCATTGGTGATGACGGTTACCGTTGGCTCCTGATCGCCATACTTGCCTTTACTATTAAAGGTGACACTGATATAGGACTCTTCTCCTGGCTTAATGGGTACAAACGGGAATCCAGGCCGAGTACAGCCACAGGTGGCCGTAGCGTCCTTGATGACCAATGGTGCCTCACCTTCATTTATAAAATAAAACTTACGGGTAACCGACTCTCCTTGTTCTATCAAGCCAAAATCATGCACCTTACGCTCCCAGTTGATTTTAGGCTTTTTGGAAGGAGCTTTTGGTTTTACCTTTTTAGCAGCTTGTGCTTTTTCCTTAGCAGCTAGTGCCTCCGCTTGTGCTTTTTCTTCTGCCGCCTTTTTAGCAGCCGCTTCTTCTGCCGCTTTTATACTCGCTTCTTCCTCTGCTTTCGCCAATGCCAACGCAGCAGAATCTATTTGCGGAACAATTGCTTCCTCCGCTTTCACCTCTTGTGTATCTACGACTGCCGAGGCCGTTGTTTCTTCTTTGGGAGCATTATTGCAAGCTACGGCAAAGAAGGTCAATATCAATACGAAAACACTCTGTTTCATCATGGTTGTAAACGATTTTAAATAATCTCCTATAATTAATAGACAGATATTCTTTGTTTTAGTAACACAGTGTAAGAATAAAAAAACCTTTCCATTGAAGCAATTTTACAATGAAAAGGTTTTTTAAAACTTTGTGAACGATTTCTAAATAATAATCCTAATAGGGTCTTCAAGGATGCTTTTGAAGGTGTTCAGAAACTGCGCCCCAGTTGCACCGTCCACGACTCGGTGGTCGCAGGAAAGCGTTACTTTCATTTGATTGCCGACTACGATTTCACCATCCACAACCACAGGCTTTTGAATAATGCCCCCAACTGCCAAAATACAAGCATCGGGTGGATTGATAATCGCCGTGAACTCCTCTATTCCAAACATGCCCAAATTAGAAATCGTAAATGTATTCCCTTGCATCTCTGCTGGGCTTAGTTTTTTATCCTTCGCTTTACCAGCCAATTCACGTACTTCGCCATTGATTTGCGATAAGCTCTTCATATCTGCATGGTGAATTACAGGTACTAGCAGACCATCAGGAACGGCTACGGCTACCCCGATATTGACATTTCCATTTTGGCGAATTTTATCTCCCAACCAAGAAGAATTGATAGCAGGGTGCTGCCGCAATGCCGCTGCCGCTGCTTTCACGACTAAGTCATTGAAGGAGATCTTTGTCGGTGCGATTTCATTGATGCGCTTACGTGTAGCAATCGCCTCGTTCATGTTGATTTCTACCGTCAAATAGAAGTGAGGTGCAGAAAACTTACTTTCTCCTAGGCGTCTTGCGATTGTCTTACGCATTTGCGTCACTGGAATGTCCACGTCGCCAGCAACTGGAGCAGCAGCAGGAACACTAGGGGCCGCCGCTGGGGCTGTACTCTTAGCTGGTGGGTTTTCTAAGTAAGCTTCAATGTCTTTCTTGACTATCCTCCCTTGGTCGCCTGTGCCTTTTACATTCGATAGATCAATACCTGATTCTTTTGCCATGCTTTTCGCTAGTGGAGAAGCCTTTAGCCTGTTATCGTCAGATGGCGTTACCGTTTTTTCTGGGGCTGAAGCGGCAGTGCTTACTTCTTCTGGAGCAGCCGTATCGGCAACTGTTTCCTCTTCCTTCGCCGATGACTGATTGCCAGCATCTGTGCCAGCAGCGTCCAGTGCAGCCTTCCAGTCTTCTCCTTCTTCACCAATCACAGCAATCACTCCGTTAATGGGCACCGCTCCTTCTTTTACAGCGATATGCAACAACACTCCATCCATGTAGCTATCCAACTCCATCGTTGCCTTATCCGTTTCCACCTCTGCTAGTGTATCCCCAGATTCAATAGCGTCTCCTTCTTCTTTCAACCAACCTACGATGACCCCTTCTTCCATCGTAT
>JAHDBO010000091.1:2364-7409 GCA_020630355.1 Saprospiraceae bacterium | reverse complement strand
ATTCCCCATCCATCGCTCTACAGTCAGCGATTATTCTTTTGTCTGTATTTGTTGGAGTCCTCATCACCCTTGGAATTGTGGGTAGAAAAACACACCACATAACTTTCCAGACGGAACAGTCCAGTAGCCATGGAGTCGGACGACCGATTACCTCTGGAAAAGCGTCAGGCATGACCACACCGAATCCGAGCAGGAAGAAACCACTGAATCAGACGAAGAAACGAACTGCCCCAAAAACTCAATCTATTGGAGTAGGAGCACCAGAACCTACCTCGCGCCCTCCATCAAAGAAGGAGGGGACTTCACTTGATTCTTTGGATGAGGACGAAATCGAATGGATCAAACAGCAATTTCAAAAACAGCAAGTATTTGAAACAGATGCTTCTATTCCTGACCAGAAGGGTAGGTAAGTACATTCAGTTGCCTCATTCCAGTGGGGCAACATTTTTAAATCTAAAAATCATTGAATTATGAGTTCTATGAATTTGATTGAAATATTCCAAGAGGTGGAAACAATCACAGATAGAAAACTTGATAAGGAAAAAGCCTATTTCAAAGGCAAAAAGGTATTACCCAGTGGAATCAATATAGCTGGGATAGATACAACTAGGAGCGGCGAAAACTTGACCCATGCCGAGTTCAAGATGCACCGTAACAAGGTCAAAGAACTCGATCGGGATAGGGAAGTATTACGAGTAGCAGTAGCAAAATGGGATGCTTTAGTCATGCCCAAAGCCCTTTTTGATGAGCTAAGAAAAAGCCTTGGTCTCTTTGCAATCTATCCTTCTCCCTATGAAAATTGGTATATCATACCTAAAAAATGGAGAAAGGAACATGATGCTATTATTGATGATGCGGAGCAATATCTTTCTATTAGTCACAATCAAAAAAACACTGTAAAGACTTGGATTTATATTGCTTTTTGTATGGTTCTCTTTGTTGGCTTGGTACGTTATCAAAATGCTGGAAGCACTTTTTCTGCCATATTTCAATTTGTAGCCATTGTGCTACCATCTTTCTATTTTGGTTTAAAATTCCTTTATACCAAGCAGAAGAAATGGAAGAAAAAGATAGAAGCACATAAATCTTTGAAACAGATTTTTACCGACTATACGATAAGACCAGAAAGCGAAGCCGCTACCATCAAAGCAGTGAATGGAAAAACAAAAGACAAAGTTCAAATATCACTGCCACAGCCCCCTAAAAAAGTGCTGAACACCATGATAGAACTTTGGAATACTATTCCCCTCGGTAACGGTTTTGAAGTATTGACGATTGCAGACGAATTATCCGTTGGGCATACCATAAAAGAGCGAGAAAAACCAAAACCTGTTCCAGTTCAATTATCAAGCGAACACGATCCAGGTTTAGTGGTTGAATACGGCACTTACGTCGCTGTAATACCCAGTACATTTTACAACGTAACCGCATTAGAAGAAAGTTTTTTACACAGAGCTGTCCGTGTTGCTGAACACTGGGACGCTAGACGGTACATTTTTAACTAGAGGTTAAAGTCATTATTGACTCCCTTATCCCCCTATGCCACGCATAGGGGTGGGAGAGTTATTTTTTTAATCAAAATTTACAGAAGATGAATTTTAAAGAAAATTCTAACAAAATTATCTCAAAAGAGGACAAGTTCGAGATGCAACATAAGGAATTCGACTTCCAGTTACAGAAGGAAGAGAATATTAAAAATCTCGATATAGAGCTTCTGAAAGAACAGCTACGATTGGTCACTGAAAAATTAACTACGACCAATCTAGAAAAAGAAGCTTACAAGGAAGAACATAGGGAACGTATCCATGAATATGGCTATAAAAAAGCCACGAAGTCAAAAATGGTGAAATTTGGAATACTAGGGCTAGACATCATTGCCTGTATTGCGGGCAATCAAGGTCTTGCGACTTCGTGGATAGAGAATCTGACTTATTCTCTTATTCAAGCATCCCTCATCTTCCAGGCAAGTAGATTACAAGTAGAAAAAGATTCTACTCCGAAGCCAAGCCAAAAAATCACCCAGCTTTCAAGTATGACAAACCTCATCACAGGTCTTGTTTTGATTTTGTCTGGAGTTATGCGTTACTCTGTTTCCGATGCGAATGGTATTGTATACGGTTTAACGCACATCTTGATTTCTTTAGCGGTCTATTTGGTGACCTATCTCGCCCTAAAGGCGACTACCCCTAACAAGGAGACTGTTTACTACAACGGGATGGTCGATACCATTGCAGGGCTAGAGCAGGAGCGTCAAAATGTATACTCTAGCATTGTCGAAAGAGAAAAGGCTTTCGAGGAATACAGGGTCAACAACTTGGCACAACGCCATAAAGACATCATCTATTTAGATGGAGAAGATGAGCGTCTGGAAGAAGAAGCCGCAGAGAAGAAACGGCATGAGGAAGCTCTACAAAAAGAAGAAGAAAAAGAGGAGCAAGAATACTTGGAATCAAAACGTCGGGAAAAAGCAGACTGGGAGTTACAAAAGCAGCAGGAATCCGCCGAGGCAGAGAAAAAAGCTGCCCTTAAAAAGGCCTTGGAAGAACGCTATAAACTGCCCGATATAGTCAGCAAAATAGGAAAGAACGGTATCCCGTTTCTAGTAGCCTTTTTCCTTTCATTGACTGCCTGTTCATCAGAAAATGTGTCCCTCCACGCAGAGGAATCCGCTGTTACCGTATTTGTTGATCCGTCCCCAAAGGGGGCGGCTCAGCATATCGAGTCTCTTATCCCCAATGGAAGTCAAGTCCTTCAATGGATGGGAAACTCCTTGGAAAATTTCACAAGAAACGGAGGACAGTACGACCTTTTCATTATGGGAGAACTTTCTGGTATGGAGCATTTCCAAGCTAGGTTGAAACCGCTGGGTGTTATGGCATTTATGGAGCAACATCTTTCTACCAAACAGCTCCGTACTTTTTCAGATAGTGTTGATGTATTCGCCCAGCGTATCAGACTTCCTTCTGATGGTTACAGTCAAAGCCGTATCGTCGCTAATCTTGCCGATGCGCTCCATTTCCTCCAACAACGTCCACAGGCACGAAAGGTCATGGTCATCATCAGCGACCTTTTAGAGCATACCCCCTCCATGTCTTTTCTCAAAAAACCAGCAAGGGAACTGGAGCAGTCAGAGGTACAGATTACCGCTTATCTCGATAAGCATTTTGGTAAGGTTAAGCTCGATGGTATCGAGATAATCATCGATTACAGAGCTGTATCAGAAGAACGGTATGATGACCATAGGATTATCGTACGGCGCATATTCAAACGCTTTTTTGAGGGGAGGGGAGCAGACGTAAAATTTTATTAAACCACTTAAATCTATTTCTCATGGGTAAACTATTGAAACAAGCCTTCAAAAAATTAATAATGCTGTTTTTGACATTAATCAAAGAGGGTTGCAATATCGCAATTGCCCTGATTAAAAATCTCGCTGTACCCTTATTTAAGATGTTTCTAAGCATGATGAACGGAATCATCAGTATGCTCAACGATATGATCAAAAACCTAACAGAAAACATGAAGGAAACAGTAGAGAATATTCTTCCTGATGAAGAGGATACTCCTAACAATAACGAGGAGAAAGAAAAAAAAGGGCAAGCGGCGGAACAACGTCAAGAACTACCCTAATTTATTCATTTACATTAAATTTAATACAAATGTTTAAAGGAATACCATTTGGATACGCCATAAGTCTAAAGCTCATACTCGGTATCATCATCGGAGCATTTTTACATGTCTATATCGGATTTACCGATGCTTGGGCACTCGCAGTAGGTTTCATTATCACTTTCTTTGGAAGTGCCGCCAAAGCTGTTGGGAAATTGATTTGGACAATTGTCACATATACATTTCATGTCCTCGCTGAAATCATCAAAGCCTTTTTCAAAATGCTTGGGAAACTGATTGACTCCCAAAAGAAAAAGAAAAAATGATGGATAGCAGCAGAAAAACAGGGGCTTTTGTCTTGGCGGGTATCATTACTTTTTTGGCGAAGTATTATTTGGTGCTGTCTGTTTCTACTGGCTCTCCGTGGTACGAATTTATCTTGGAAGTCGCCGCACTTCCTTGGTGGTCAATCTTCGCCCCCTTATTCCTTCTTTTTCTATTCCCAGAAAAAATACTTCTTTCACTGGGAGCAATCGGGAAACAGATTATAAGGATGGGGGGCGGTCTTTTGATTGCCTTGAATGGCTATCTCGGTACACTTTCCATCATGTTTTGGAAAGAGAAGAAAGGGATTTATGGCAATAGTACCTTTATGAGCGACTGGGATCAGTGGTGGCACTGGTACAATAGTTCCAATCACGGCTGGTCAATCGGTGCAAAATCTATTCCTCGGGAAGATAAAACAGGAGGGGACACCACCTATTCGGGCTTGCTCGTCTTAGGCCCACCTCAAGTGGGCAAAAGCTCCGCAATCGCCCTCATGTCCATTCTCCGTTTTATTTCCAAGAAAGGGGTGCACTCCGACGAGACTGGCGAGGTCAACCTATTCGTGAACGACCCTAGTGGGGAGCTTTTTGACAAAAGCAGTGCCGCTGCTCTACAGCACGGTTATAACGTACTCCGTCTTTGTACGAACAAAGAAGACCGGGCAAAGAGCATCCGCTTCAATCCGCTCCGATGGTGCAAAGGTGATACCACAGAAATCGGTAAACTCGCTGAGACGCTCATTTCGATGCAAGAGGGGGGTAGTACCAACTCGACCTCCAAATACTTCATGAACGGCGCTAAAACGATGCTAAAATCGATTTTAGTGGCAACCTCAAAGGAGGAGGATGTCTTTGCCAATCTTCCCAACGCTTATCGGCTCATATTGGAGTTCGCCAGTGATCCCGAAACGATCGGCAAAGCTATCGAAATGCGCCTTTCCGATGATGAGACCCTGCGCCTGCAATGGACGGCCATAAATGAGCGTCCAGAAAAGGAACTCGGTGGTATTATCGGAACAGTGGAGAACGCCCTTGCATTCACAGGGGATAAAACTATTGCCTATCTCTTATCGGGGAATGATTTCGAGCTAGACGATTTGCGAAATACCA
>JAHDBO010000091.1:0-2264 GCA_020630355.1 Saprospiraceae bacterium | reverse complement strand
ATTGCCTATCTCTTATCGGGGAATGATTTCGAGCTAGACGATTTGCGAAATACCAAACTCGTCCTGTATTCCCAATTCGATGAGAACGACCGATTATTTAAGCCTGTGAACGCACTTTTGCTTTCCTATGCTTTTGGGAGGTGCATGAAAAAACGTACCAAAGACGATACGCTCTACCGTCCTGTTCTCTTCTTTTTGGAAGAATGCTATACCCTTGGGTATGTTCCTGGACTCTCTGAATTTGCGGGCAACTGCCGTAAATACAAATGCGGGCTACTCTTGATATTTCAGGGGCTGGGGCAATTGGAATCGCTCTATGGCAAAAAGGCAAAAGCCATTACTGATGGGGTACGCTCCATGGTCATATTTCGGGGACTCGATCCAGAATATTACGAGAAGATAGAAAAGGCCATCGGATACACAACCGCCAAAGACGAAAACGGCATGGAGCGGCGCATACCGCTCATCAGCGTACAGGACATGGAAAAAATGGGGAAGAGTACCTGCATCATCAAGATAGCAGGGGAGCAGCCTATCAAGACGAAGTTCAAAAAATACTACCAGCTTAAAAGATACCGACGGCTTGCAGAAATGGGGGCTATCGAACAAGAATCGAAGGACATTAGCGATATACCATATCTCTTATTTTTTAATCCAGAAGAAAATATTGTAAAAGGTTATGACTTGGAAACTCATCAAAATGTGGGTCAGCAATCCGATAAAAATGTATCAAGATAGGAAAGCTGTCCGCCAAGCGGAGTTGCAAAATCTCCAGCAATGGCTCATCAAAGAAAACGAGGCAAGGGTCGCAGAAGGCTTCCCTATACAGCCTATGAAGGTCATTAAGGAAAACGCCAAAAAACTGTTGGAAAATCGGGAAAAAAGCCGCCCCTCCTCTGAACTCGAACAAATCATCAAGGATTTACGGGCTGGGAAAAGGCTCCGAGAGCAGCAAGAAAGCGAAAAACGAAGAAAAAGAATACAGAGCCAAGACCGTGATATCGGTCGATGAGCCTCTTTTTCTTTTAATCAGTAAAATGATTTTATAAAAATCTTGGATACCGTCTTTAAGACTTTTCTTAATATTTATTCTTTAATATTTATTCTTTACAAAACGCTGTAGCCCTTATGTACAAAGGCTTTTAGGTTTTAATTCCGTACACAAACAGGGTTAATTCCGTACATAAACAGGGTTAAACCCGTACACAAACAGGGTTAATTCCGTACATAAACAGGGATGAACTCCGTACATAAACAGGGACAAACCCGTACACAAACAGGGTTAAACTCCGTACATAAACAGGGAATAGCGTACAATTTGATTTGCATTGTACGGAATAAGGTATATATTCGTATTGTTATGGAAGATAAAATGCTTAATAATCTCCCCACAGCTCGCTTTTCCAATGAACTTGCTACAAAGGGGAGGGTCAATTTTACCAATGCTCGGGAATGGGTCATTTTCTTATTCCTCGTGGCACAGCTTGACCCAAAGAACCAAGGGGAACTGACGGATGCAATCGTATCGGTACAGGATTTGGAGAAACTGCTCAAAACGAGTGGGAAGAAATGGGGAGGATTATATGCGGAACTGAAGGAATGCGCCGAACGGATGGGCGGGGTCACTTGTAAGTTTGATACCGATGTGGAAATAGATGGGAAGATATTACCGAAAGTACGTCCTATATTTTCCGAAATAGATCCTTTCAAAACCAGTGACGGTACAGTTTTTATCCGTTATTGTTTCAATGAGCGTATGACCCCTTTGCTCCTCGGATTCAAAAAGAATTTCATGGGCATCAAGCCCCCCGTTGGTATCAATAGCGGTCACGCTATCCGCTTTCTTATCCTAGCGAAAGCCGAACGGGACCGCAAGCGGAAATATGAAAAGGTCACCCGTCTGTATTATGGTATCAATGAACTCAAAGGTCTTTTGAGTATTGCGGGGAAGTACAAAGAGTTCGATAATTTTCGCCGTCGGGTGCTAGAGCCGATTGTAGAGGGGGTGAACAAAAGCGGTATAGTTGACATCGTGAACTATGAAAAACACCGTACTGGAAGAAAAGTGACCCATATCGCATTCTATATCCAAGATGCGGTTAATTATAAACCGATCCCAACTGTGGAACAGGCTGCGCTTGATATGCCTTTGGATGATGAGCCGAGTATGGCACAAGTGGAGACACTCTCTTTTGCGAAGTATAAAGCATATATGTTCCTTGTGGATAGGGAAGTAAAGCCTGGTATCGCTTTTCGGAAAATTC
>JAHDBO010000406.1 GCA_020630355.1 Saprospiraceae bacterium | reverse complement strand
CTTCGGGGATACCTAGCACTTATCTATGGTTCGGCATTGGGGTTCTCGCATTTTTGATAGGTTTTTTCTTTTGGAAAAAACAGGATGAATCCGCTTTGTAAAATTCATTTCATCAGCCCATCGTTGAAACGATGGGTACAGTCAAAATCCAAAATTGAACGGTTTCATCCGTTTTTTAAAAATCGTTGAAACGACTATATTGTCTTTTGTTCATCTCCCCCATTGTTAAAACAATGGACTTTTTTGTTTCTAATTCTTGATTCTATATGGGAAATAACTGGAAAATATGGGTCGATACAGGGGGAACTTTCACGGATGCTTTCGGGATTAGCCCCGAAGGAGTGACCAAGCGGGTCAAAGTCCTTTCTTCGGGGATACTCAAAGGAAAAATCCTAGCACAAATTGATGATTTCCAATATAAGATTGAGGAAGACTGGCAGATCAAAAAAGATATTCTTCGGGCTTATAATCTCTACACGGAAGCCAAACCCGAAGAGCGCTCCATTTTCATCACCAATTACAATCCCGTTCAAAAAATAATCCGCCTTTCGGCAAAAACATACTTAAAAGCAGGGCAAAGCTTCAGTATCACAGCCGATGAAGAGGCACCTGTCCTAGCTGCTAGATTGCTTACCAATACGAGCGTCATCCATCGATTGCCACCGCTTCAACTCCGCTTGGGCTCGACCAAAGGCACGAACGCCCTGCTCGAAAAAAAAGGGGATAAAACAGCCCTACTCATCACCAAAGGCTTCAAGGATTTACCTTATATCGGTACGCAGCAGCGACCAAACTTATTCCAATTGGACATTCCAGAACCCAATCTAATCCACGAGGTCGTTTATGAAGTCAAGGAACGCCTCTCGGCAAATGGGGAAATCATTCAAGCCTTAGATGAAGCGCAAATCGACACTATTGCCCAGCAAATGCACAAAGCAAAAGTCCAATCGGTCGCAATTGCATTTTTACATTCTTATAAAAATCCAAGCCACGAGCAGCAAGTCAAAGCCCAATTGCAGGCAGCAGGCTTTTACTCGGTTTCTTGTTCAAGTGAACTGTCTCCCAGTATCAAGATATTGCCTCGCACCCAGACCGCACTCGCCAATGCCTATTTACAACCCACCCTTGAACTTTACCTACACAATATCCAAAAAGTCCTAAGTTCGAGTGATTTTAAAGTCATGACCAGTGCGGGCGGTTTAATCAATG
>JAHDBO010000090.1 GCA_020630355.1 Saprospiraceae bacterium | reverse complement strand
CGAATCTCTGCCGAAGATGCCTTGATTTGATTTTTAATGTTCTTCTTATCAGAAAGCAAAGCGGCACGTCGTTCCTTCATTGGTGCGCACATATCCACCAATGTATCGGCCACCGTTTGTTTCAAATCACTGTAACGAAGGGCACCAGCTTTGTAATCGTCCATTAAACCATTGTGGGCTTCTAGGTTTTTAGCAGCCTTCAAAAGACTAAATAGATTAGCGACTCCTGGGCTCATTTCTCCCTCGGGTGTTTCGCCTGTATCGGTGACGGCAGATTTGATTTGCTTACGCATACGAGCTTCCTCTGCGAAGAGGTCTATGTTGTGCTTCTCGCCAGCGCTCGCACTCATTTTTCGGCTAGGGTCCGCTGTGGACATCACTTTGGGTATTTCCGTGTAAAGCGGCTCAGGTAATACAAAATATTCCTTCCCCATCGCATTGTTAAATCGGTTCGCAATGTTGCGAGACAACTCCAAATGCTGCTCTTGGTCTTTGCCCACGGGCACGTAATCCGCTTTATATATCATGATATCCGCTGCCTGCAAAACAGGATAATCAAATAAACCTACAGATATGAATGAGTCCTTGGTTTTCTCCTTGGATTGTTGGGATTTATCCTTGAATTGAGTCATCCTCGTCACCTCTCCAAAGCTTGCAAAACAGTTGAAAATCCACCCCAACTCTGTGTGTTCTGGAATCAAAGACTGAATAAACAGATTCTCTGGTTTGATGCCACAAGCCAATAAATTGAAGGCAATATCCCAAGTTGCCACCCGTAGTTTTTTAGGGTCAAAAGGCATGGTGATAGCATGGCAGTCTACGACGCCATACATACATTTATGTTCAGATTGGAGATTTACCCAGTTTTCAACGGCTCCAAAATAGCGTCCTAAATGTAGATTGCCAGTAGGTTGTGTACAGGATAATACTCTTTTCATCTTGTTTAAAATTTAGTCCCTTCCGGGAAATGTTGATTGCAGATTCCAACAAAAAAATCCATGAAAAAATTCCGAGCTACCGCCCTGCAATGACAGAAATCTCAATATTTACAAACTTTGGAAGATTAGCCACTTCGACTAATTCCCTTGCAGGCGCAGTATCATCATTGAAATACTCAGAATAAACCGCATTGATACGCGCATAGTTGTTCATATCAGACACAAAAACAGAGCATTTCAATATGTTTTCAAAAGTCATACCCGCCTCTGTCAAAACGGCTTTCAGATTTTTCATGACCTGATGTGTTTCCGTTTCAATATCGTCCATCACCAAGTCGCCCGTCGCAGGGTTGATGGCAATTTGGCCTGAAACATATAGAACCCCATTGTATTCTGTTGCCTGATTGTAGGGACCGACAGGAGCGGGCGCATTTTTCGTTTCGATAATTTTTTTCATCATTCATTTTTTAGAAACAAAAAAAGGCTTCACGTATCGGGTACGGAAGCCATTTATATGGTCATTGAGCTGGATTTACTCCTCCTCAGTTGCAATCAAGACTTTGCCTTTATAATAAAGATTCCCCTCATGCTCATAGGCACGGTGCCTCATGTGTGTTTCTCCAGTCTGCTTACATAATGACAAAGTCGGAGCAGTCGCTTTTTTGTGGGTACGACGTTTTCTCTTTCTTTGTTTTGAAATTCTACTCTTAGGATGTGCCATCGCTAATTCTATTTAATTTTGTTTAATATAATAACATAAAGCTATCAAAGCTCAATTATTTCTTGTCATCAAATTTCAGAGACTTCAAAGCGTCCCAAACTGGGCTATCAGGCTTTTCGTCAGGCACTGCTTCTTCATCTAAATGTCTGACGACCTCTTCATCACAGTCTCTCTCACCTCTCCTATCTTCCTCACAGTTTTTCAAGGAAGGTATTGCCAAACAAGTATATTCATAAACAAATTTGGCGATATTTAGGTGACTTTCAGCTCTAGAGATGTAAACAATATCTGCTTCTTCTTCCTGTAGCTGTTCACTGAACTTTACGAGTAATTGAAAGGCATCCTCTAAGGGCATTTCAACTACCTGCAAACATCTATCACAAGATGTTTCATACCAACCCTCAATGTTCATATCCAAAACCAACATATCAGGTCGCTTATCCAAACTTACTGCGAATCGTACTTCGCTACGATGGATAGGACTGGCTTCAAAATGTTTGAAAAAAGCTTCGTTAAGCTCAAAAGTATAATTATGAAGTCCTGTCCCTAAACCTTTAATTGGAATGGAAAATCTTTTGAAATCTTTCATCATCAAAGACCTTCTGAAATTTGCTCGGCAAAGGTAAGTTAATTTTATATAAAAGCGAAGCCGTTCACGAATAATATTCATAAACGACTAACACATTAGATTTTATTCTAAAATCAGATATTAGTAGTTAGCCTTTAGATATTAGATTCAAAATCACAACTTTATAGCCTACTGTTTTTACCAAAATCGAAAATAGAATAATGTCTATTTTCTAGTGAGATTTATTTTGAAATAGCTTGAGCCATTTTATGCATTTTCTTCCCAAACCATACAGAGGTGTACAATCGTCTCGACGGCCTTCTCCATATCTTGAACCGTCACCCATTCATACTTAGAGTGATAGGCATGACCTCCTGTAAAAATATTAGGGCAGGGCAAGCCCATAAAAGACAACCTTGAGCCGTCCGTTCCTCCACGTATCGAGTCTTTCTTTGCATCGAATCCAGCACGACGTATGGCCTCCATGGCATGGTCGGCTACTTGGGGATATTTGTCCAAAACTTCTTTCATATTGCGGTACTGCTCGATCACCTCGAAATCATAACTTGAATTTGGATAGTTTTTCATAACCGATTGCACGGCACCCTCTAAAAAAGCTTCTTTTTCTTTCAATCCAGCGGTCTCGAAATCACGGATGATGAACTTTACCACTGTTTTCTCTGCGATACCTTCTATGGATAGAGGATGAATGAAGCCTTCTTTATCTTCTGTCGTTTCTGGTGAAAGGCTATCTTTAGGCAGTCGAGCCAATATATCAGCTGCAATTTTAGTTGCATTCTCAAAGCGTCCTTTAGCAAAACCGGGATGCGCAGAAAGCCCATGCAATGTCAAGACTACCGCATCGGCTGAAAAGGTCTCGTCTTGCATATAGCCCCTAGTAGAGCCATCGATGGTGTAACCAAAATCTGCCCCTAGCTTTTCCATGTCCACGTTATCGACTCCCTTTCCTACTTCTTCATCAGGCGTGAACAACAACCTAATTTTCCCATGTTTGATATCTGGATTGTTGACCAAATGGTGCACCGCATCCATGATCTCCGCCAAACCGGCCTTGTCATCCGCCCCAAGCAGAGTATCGCCACTGGCTGTCACCAAATCATTTCCGATTTGATTGGCCAATTCGGGGTGGTCTTTCATGCTCAAGACGATATTTTCATCCTTGGGCAGTACAATGTCACTACCATCGTATTTTTCATGTACGATCGGGACAACGCCCGTCCCTGAAGAATCTGGCGAAGTATCGACGTGAGAACAGAAACAAATCACTGGCACCTCTTTATCCGTATTAGCGGGAACAGTCGCATAAACATAGCCCCATTGATCCATGTGCGCATCTTCTATTCCCATATCCAACAACTCTTGTACTAGGATTCTAGACAAGTCTTTTTGCTTTTCTGTTGTAGGAAATGTTGTTGAATTAGGGTCAGATTGAGTATCTACTTGAACGTATTTCAAGAAACGTTCCTTTACTGTATGCTTGATCTTCAAGCTTGCAGGAATCAATGTATTCACAGCCTTGTTGTTTTATTACCAATAGATATTGCAAAGATGGTCAATTGTTCTATTTATTGAAAGTCAAACAATTTGTCATTCTTAGTTTTAAAACACTTGACCAAATTTTAGTATAAATATACTAGTTTGATTTTTGTTTTACAATTTCTACAAAAACTCAATGTAATCCACTTCAAATTCAAAAATAGACGCCTTTTTGTCATTTGTAATAAAGCCTAACCTTATAATCTTAGCCAAGTCGCTATTATCTATTTTGTCATCAATCAATTCTCCTAGGCGGTAGGTTTTGAAATCTAAAAGATTGATAGTTTTCGTGGTCCATTCTTTTGAGGGTTCTAGAATGATTTTATAATTTGGATAATAAAAGCGTTGGTACTTATTTAGTGTCATCCCAATACTTTGACCTCTAGAACGGTATCTGACATTCACTTTGGTGAATTTAGAAAGGTCATAACTATCATAAGGTGTCCGCAAAGAGGCAAAGCCGCCATTGTTTTCCAATGACACCTTCCCATAAAAGTACAAGGTATTTTTTCGGAGCTCGGCATCCCCTTCGGAGCGTCCGCCCATCACGCCATCATTGACGATGAGCCAGTTGGCACCGTCTTTTTCTAGCCCAAAATCTATTTTATAGGATTCTACATTAATCAATAGGCCTACTAAAATGAACAGAAATAGTATCTTCATAAAACATTTTAGTAGCTAACAACAGAAGTGGCTTTTGGTTTTACCAACCGATGTATCGAGGCGGTTTAACCCCTTTGAGACGTAAGTAGACAATCATCTGTCCACGATGATGCGCTACATGATTGTCCATCAAATGCAGTAATCGCAACTTAGAAGATTTGCCGTACCACATATCGATTTGTTCTTCCAACAAGCTTGGCTTTGCCGTCTTCAAGAAGCTGATTATGATTTCAAAATCCGCATTTATGGACTGGATGATTTCTGTTTTGTTGGCAGTTTTCATTTGGGGCAGCCCTTCATGTCCTGCCTTTTTAACATGATTGTCCATCCATTTATGAATGTGTGCCATTTGTTCGGAGAAAGTCATCACTTCATCGGTCGGTTTGAAGTCGTATCCTTCTTCTGGCATTGCTTCTAAGATACCCATCGTATATTTTTGAGTACCTTCCCACTTCAATGCTAGCTCATTCAATATCCATTGCAGATTATCTTCATCCATTTTTTCTGTTTTTTGCGCTAAGCAACCATTCATCAATATCAAAACACAAAAAGCTAATAAACAATTTTTCATCTTCATTCTTTTTATTCTAAAATTAGATTTTCGATATTTAATTCTGAGACCTTGAACTGGGTATAGTTAGGTAGACATTCTTCAATAATCGACCATTTCTATAACCCAAATTTACAATTTCAACAACAACATAATGAATATTAAATCCATTCTTTCCATAGCAAGCCTATTAATTTTATCTGCTTGTGGTTCGGACAAATCAAACAAAGAAACAAGTACTTCTAGTACGGTAACTTCAATAGAAAACAAAGCAGAAAACGAGACCATTAAAACCGAACCAACGCTTAAATTGGAAGAAAAAACATCCGAAACAACAACAGAGGCGCCCCCAGTTGAAACGAGTGTCCCCAAAAAACAACTAGAAAAAGCTAAGGCTATCCTTGCAAGCGTAGACACAGAGACTATCCAGTCAATCGACGCAAAACGCAAATACAAGATGGTCTGTGCGACCTGCCATGGCTTCAAGGGCAATATGAACGTCAATGGAGCAAAGGATTTGACCAAGTCCAAGATTAGCCTAGAAGAAAGCGTTGCCCAGATTTACTTCGGAAAAGGCCTGATGACCGCCAGCAAAGGTATCTTGGAGGAAGCCGAAATAGTGGCAGTTGCCAAGTATATTGAAGACTTTCGTAAATAAAACTCCCCATGAAACCAGCATATATCCTAATATTACTGATGGTGGCAGCTGCTTTCTTTGGCTGTTCTACTCATCAACCAGAAGGCAAACCTGCCCCAAGCATGCCTTCGTCTTATTATGAAGGAGAAAGTCACTACAATGTGGCGTTTCTGCTGATGGATGGGGTCTATAATTCCGAGTTGATAGCGCCTTGGGATATTTTCCACCATACCAAATTCAGGGACAGCATCAAGCAGATGCGGGTGTTCAGTATTGCTAAAACAAAAGAGCAAGTCCGAACCTTTGAGGATATTGTTTTGCAACCAGATTTTGCCTATCAAAATGGGCATCACCCTAGGATTGATATTTTGGTAGTGCCAAGTGCGGAACACCACCTTGATACGGACTTAGAAGATGAGGAAATGATAGAATTTGTAAAAAAGACGGCAGAAAAAGCGGATCATGTGCTGTCTCTTTGCGACGGGGCTTTTGTACTTGCCAAGGCAGGTCTATTGGATGGAAAAGCCTCGACAACTTTTCCCGGGGATTTGGACAAATACGAGGCGATGTTCCCTCAGCTAGATGTGCGCCGAGACAAATTGTTTGTACATGATGGGAAATATATCACTTCTGCTGGCGGGGCTAAATCTTTTGAAGCGGCATTGTACCTATCCGAAGTACTATATGGCAAGGAAGTGGCCCGTAGACTAGCCCAAGGGTTGGTGATAGATTGGGACAAAGACAAAGTCCCTCATTTTATTGCGGAATAGGATTATCTTTGCCCCATGAAATTTATTGACTACAACCTCTCTACTGAATTGATGCGTGGAATCGATGCTTTAGGATTCCGAAGACCAACAGATATCCAGTACAAATGCATGCAGCCCATTCTGCGAGGGGAAGACGTCATGGCAGTTGCCCAAACTGGCACAGGGAAAACAGCGGCTTTCGCCATTCCAATCATCCACCACCTGCACAACAGCAAGCAGAACGAACGTCGGAAAGATGGTATCAAGTGCATTGTCCTCGCTCCTACCCACGAACTGGCACTGCAGATATACAATGTGTTCGATTCGATTGGGAAATATACTTCCGTAAGAACGATTGCATTGATTGGAGGAGTTAATCAAGACCCACAAATCAGAGCCCTACAAAAACGCCACGACGTCCTAGTCGCCACTCCAGGTAGGATGTTCGACTTAATCAGCCAGGGGCACTTGGATGTGCACCGTGTAGACACGCTTGTGCTAGATGAAGCCGACCAGATGTTGGACTTGGGCTTTATGAAGGACATTCAGGACTTGACCTATAAATTACCCAAGAACAGACAGACCCTTTTCTTTTCCGCTACGATTAGCCATACCATCAAAAATCTGGCGTACTCGGTCATCCGTAAGAATGCCATCCGCATCAAAATATCGCCCAAAGACCCTGTTTCTAAAAATGTGACGCATTATGTTTCTTTTATAGAAATGGATGATAAGCGTTTCTTTCTGGAAAGGTTGATTGACAACCATACAGATGCAAAAGTCCTTGTATTCGTGCGCACAAAAGTACGTGCCGAGCGGGTCAAAAAAGCGATGGAGCGCGTCAATATTCCTAGCGTGACGCTTCATAGTGACAAGGAACAAAAAGACCGAAGCAGTGTTTTGAAGAAATTCAAAGCCAATGAAGTGCTGATGCTCATCGCCACAGATGTGGCAGCAAGAGGGATTGATATTCCTAACGTGGATTTCGTGGTCAATTATGATATGCCCGACAAGGAAGAAAACTACGTCCACCGTGTCGGACGGACGGGGCGTGGAAAGAAAAAAGGAACGGCTTATTCTTTTTGTTCGGAAGAAGAAAAGCCGCTATTAAAAGCCATTCAAAAGTACACAGGCTACGATATTCCTGTGATCAACATACAGCCTAGGGACATAGAAGATGCCCAACTTTTTTCAGATAATACTGATTTGCAAACCTTGATGGATTCTATTTCTTTTATTGAGGAAAAGAAAAACAAACAGCGGAAAAGACGTAAGAAAAAGTAATTGATTA
>JAHDBO010000089.1 GCA_020630355.1 Saprospiraceae bacterium | reverse complement strand
AGTTCTTGATTAAGGATTTTCTTGATTTTAGCTTTGCCATAGACTAGGTCTTGCTTCAATGGGGAAGAATCCAACATGACAAAAAGCTTCCCGTTTTTAAGGATAAGCTGACGGGTATAACGTGCAATGGTAGACCCCATGAGCGCTTCCCATTTGCTTTCAATCTTGGTTTGATTGAGCTTAGGTTTTAGTTTGTACGAATCCATCATAAGGCTAAGTGCCTCCTTGATGGTGGAGTCATTTTTAGGTCTCATTTATCTCTGTTTAGTGTCTGTTTATCCTAAGGTTGCAGTTCCATCATGAACTAGAAATCGTTTATAGTCCATATTGAGTTCATCAGCAATGCGTTCCACCCGATTTTGGTCGGTATCGGTTAGGAATACTTGTCCGAAGTTTTGATGCAATAATAGGCTCAACAGTTGTTTTACTCTCGATGCATCTAATTTATCAAAAATATCATCCAATAGCAAAAGTGGACTGATACTTTTCCCTTTTTTTAACAATTGGAACTGTGCCAGCTTGAGTGCAATAGTGAAGGATTTCATTTGACCTTGCGAGGCAAACTTTTTAAGCGGAAAATCTTTGATATAAAACTTTAAATCATCTCGATGCGGACCAGCAGTAGTGCGCCCAAGTATTCGGTCTTTTTCAAGGTTGTTTTTTAAAATATGTTCAAAATTATCTTGATGGAGACCGCTTTGGAAAATACAATCAACAGATTCCATTCCACCAGAAATAGCGGCATACATTTCTTGTAATATAGGCGTGATGGAATGGACAAATGCGTTTCGCTTGGTATAAAGAATAGCTGCGAGCGGAATCATCTGTTTGTCAAAAGTCTGCACTAGGACTGGATCGAAACGTCGTGTTGCAACAGCCTGTTTTAGATAGGCGTTGCGTTGTTTGAGTATTTTGTTATAACGTATAAGGGTTTGTAGGTAGTCATAATCCAGTTGGGAGAGGGTGTTGTCCATAAAACGCCTGCGTTCTTCACTTCCTTCTTGCACCAACTCGCTATCACCAGGCGCTATGACAACGACTGGCAACAATCCAATATGCTCCGACAGTTTATCATATACCTTTCCATTTTTCTCAATTTCTTTTTTTCTTCTAGGAATGACTTTCGCTACGATTCGCAGTGTTTCTTTTTCTTTTTTAAAAACACCTTCGAGCCTAAAAAATGTTTCATTATGCAAAACCGCATTGGAGTCGGAACCACTAAAATGACTTTTGGTCATGCATAAATAATAAATGCCATCAAGGAGATTGGTTTTTCCCATACCATTGTTGCCTACAAAGCAATTCAGTTGCTTGGAGAATGTTAGCGATGCTTCTGTATAGTTTTTGAATTGAACTAATTTTAGGCTTTGTAGATACACTTATTTAAATAACAATTGATATAAAAACAAAGCTAACAGATTTTATAATCTGCTAGCTCTGTTTTAGTATTTAATTATAGATGTTATTAGAAATAACCTCCAAGGGTCTCTACTGCTTTGAGAATTTCTGTACTTGGTGTACATTGTCTTGAGGTCTTACTATTTGTAAGAAGTAAACACCATTAGAGAAATCGTTCATATCGATTTGTAAGTTGTTAGCACCGGCTTGAGCTTGTATTTCTTGATGGAAAACTTGTCTTCCAAGTGCATCTACTACTATTACATTGGTAGTGGCATTTCTATTTGAAGTGAAGTCAACGTTTAGCGTATTCTTCACGGGAACAGGGCGCAAAGCCAATATTTCGATTGCTTTTTTGATGTTGAAAGCAACTTCAATGACATTTGAATATTCAAAAGAACCATCTAGGTCAACCATTCTCAATCGATAATAATTAGAACCAGCTACAGGCTCAGTATCGACAAAAGAATAAGCAATCTCAGTAGAAGATTCACCAGCAGCTTCTTTTTTACCGATTTGCTCAAACCTCAAAGAACCGGCACCTTTTTCAACCTCGAAGTGAGACGTATTGGATTCGGATGCTGTTGTCCACATTAAATCAATTTGGCGGCCATTTCTTTCTCCATCAAAAGCGATTAAATCAACGGGGAGACCGCCGCCGCCGCCGCCACCGCCGCCGCCAGAGAAGCCGGTCACGTGCATTTCAGCATATTCTTCTGTTACACAAGTTGCGTTGATATGAGCTGGAATCAAGAAATTTGTGGCGTTTCCTCCTATATGTCCATTCGCTGGATTGGGGTCAATACCGGCATTGGTATCGAATTTGTAAAATTCCAAATCCGCAGGCGATACAATCGCTCCTCCAACGCTATTCACTTGATTGGCAACGTCGTTGTAATCATAATTTTTATAATAAAACTTCACATCAACCCCAGCACCACCAGGTTGAGTGCTTGGCGTGACATCCCAATATCTATTCATCACATAATATCCCGTCCCTCTGCTCACTGCATAGTCGGTTGATGACATGTCGAGGTATCCACCGACACCGGTCACGCCATGTTTGACTTCAGATGGGCTGATAACTGCCGTTCCATCTTTTTTAATAGATAATAACAATAAATCGTTGGTGGTCACCGGAGAAGCAGAAGCATCTTTCCAATAGTGCGTCCAACCGGCATCATCCGTGGTTTCGCCAGTAGCGGTATAAACGCCTACAGCGGTAGGGATTTCGACAGGCAGGCTAGAAGCCTCAATCGTAAATGGTGTACTCCAATCCGTTCTGCTGATACCGTCGTGCTGCACCCTTACATAGTATCTTTCTCCTGCCCCCAAGCAACCAATTACTTTGATAACTTGGTCACTTGTAGTACCAGTACCAAAAGTCAAGTTAGTGGCAGAATTTCCTTGCTCATAAGCAGCAGGGTTTTTGTACACATCTATACGGCCAGATCTATTGACATTCGGTCTGACAGTGATTTTCATTCCCATCATATTATTGGGCACATCAAAGTAGTACCAGTCTTTATCTTGATTGGCAGCTCTATTGCCGTCGGTAGGTCTCAAATCTGGTGGCATTTGAACAATACCTGCAAACTTGCCCCCGTCAAAATTGATTTTCCAAGCGTGCTCAGGGTAGTCTCCTTCGTCCATCCCCGAAATGTGGTAGTTAATATCGCCTGTCTGTTGTAGGTGGTCTGTTCTGTTTTGACTAGTGACCCTATCTGTCAATCGATGGGGAACGCCATCGTTGGGTACGGGGATGCTAAGACCGTCCACGTAATCTTCCGTTCTTCCTTGTCCGCCCGAATAAATCCATTGTCGCTGGTCATCAACTACTGCATCGCCAGCACAACCGTAATTTTTGTATTTACAAGTGGATAGCGCACCTCCAGTGACATTAGAGACATAATAAGTATATCTGATATTCATTGGTAAGGGCATATTTGGGTTGTCTGAAGTACCGTTAAATCCGTTACTTTCATCATTGATACCCACTATTGTATCATCTTCATTTCCATCACAGTTGACATCTTCGCTGAAATAATCATTTTCAATATCATCCTCTTTTCCTCCAAACAAATAAGGGCCAGGCATTGAACAGAACCAACCCTTACAATCAACTTCATAACGCAAATCCCTAACGGCTTCACTCCATATATTTGGAATACGACTATTCGTCCTTTCTCCACTTCTTTCAGTTGGGTCTCCTTCTTGCTCTCCTTTAAGACTTAAAAAGTCAAAAGTGTTGCTTCCTCTATGCGGTGTGCCGATTGTCAGCACTCTTTTGACCTTGTGCCCATCTGGGCTGCTTGGGTCAACCCACCATCTAGGAGCCCCGCCTTGAGTCCTTTGAAGGTATTCCCTAGTACACAGCCCACCCATAGAATGACCGACTAGAACGACCTTATCCTTTGTAGGGTTGGCAGCCAATACAGCTTTGATGGCTTGTTTCAGCGCATAGCCTTGTTTGAGGATGGCTGCTTCATTGTTGGCGGAAGCACCAGTCCATATAGACCCATCGTCAGGCGCACCATCTGCCCATCTATCTATGACGTGGTTGTTGACATCATTCTTAAAGTTGATGGCATAGATACATCCGGCCGCTAAAACATTATTTTCGTTATCGAATATCCACTGTACATCATCGTCTCTACCGTTATCTTGGAACACACCGTCGTTTCCCCTGATGTCATCTTCTTGGTCTTCCCAGCTATTGGGCACAGCAAAGAAATAATCTGAACGGGCTCCCCAAATCCCCGAAAAGCCCCCATTGTTCATGGTTGGGTCAAAAGCAGTGCCGTCCGAATCCAGACCATGAATGAAAATAACCGGGTAAGGACAATCACCCGTTTGGGCAAGCATCATATTGCTTGTAGCAAAAGTGAAAAGAAACAGTAGTAGTACCTGCAGTAGTCGTGTTTTCATAAAACAAGGTTTATTTACAATTAAGTCTTTGATTTTTTAAAAAAAGTGACTGGTAAAAGTAGATAAAAAATTATGTTTTTATAATGTTTTAATGTTGGATATTTGTATGACAGACTACTATTCTTACTATTGTTTTGAAAATAATACTTCCTTCCTTGAACAATTTCGAGCCTTTCGTTATTTTTTTTATGAAATTGAAAGGAGCTTCCTATCTTTATATTCAGATTAAGAAGATACCAAGCGAAGATTCGCTAATTGGATTGTTTTTTAAACGATGTGTAAACATTTTTCATTAAAATTCTGAAATTCTAACAGATGGCCACAGCGGTAAAGAAGAAGACGAAATACAGTAAAGAAACCTATCTCGGATGGTACGAAACCATGCTGCGGATAAGACGGTTCGAAGAGAAAGTATTAATGGCTTATGGCCAACAAAAGATACGAGGTTTCTGTCATGTTTATATAGGTCAAGAAGCTATTGGAGCAGCTATGACTACTGCGTTAAGACCAAGTGATGCGGTTGCTACGGCTTACCGTTGTCATGGTACTGCCATTTCGAGAGGGATGGAAACAAAATCGCTAATGGCTGAATTGTTTGGCAAAATTGATGGCTGTGTGAAGGGCAAGGGGGGGTCCATGCATTTTTTCTCCAAAGAGAAAAGGTTTTTTGGTGGTAATGGCATCGTGGGGGCTCAAATCCCAATTGGGACAGGCATAGCTTTTGCTGAAAAATACAAAGGAACGGATGATATTTCTGTCACCATGTTTGGAGATGGAGCTGCTAGGCAAGGTGCTTTATTCGAAGCGTTCAATATGGCAATGGCTTGGAATTTACCTGTACTTTATATGGTCGAAAACAATGGCTACGCAATGGGGACTTCTGTTGAACGTACTAGTAATGTGACAGATTTGACCAAGATAGGATTGGCCTTTGACATGCCCAGCGAATCGGTGGATGCAATGAGCGTAGAGGAAACGCACGAGGCTATCAAAAGGGCAGCTGCACACATTCGGGCAGGAAAAGGTCCTTATTTTTTAGAATTAAGAACCTACAGATACAAAGGACATTCTGTTTCTGACCCAGGGAAATACAGGACTAAGGAAGAGGTGAAGCAGTATAGAGATATTGATCCTGTGAAAATGGCGGAGAAAAAAATACTTGAAGAAGGATTAGCAAGCGAAGCCGAAATCAAAGCAATCAAGGACGCAATCAAGGTAGAAGTAGAGGAAGCGTTGGACTTTGCGGAAAAATCTCCTCTACCAAATGCTGCTGTGGAATTATTCACAGACAATTATTTGCAAGAAGACTATCCTTTCATAAAAGATTAGAAAGGTGAAAATGGAAGAAAAAAAGGCTGATACTCACGAGTATCAGCCTTTTTTGATGTGTTAATATGCACTAAGCAGTAAATAATCAAGAAAAGCCTATAAAAAGAATGATTGTTTGTTATTTTTGCCAAAATTTTAGAAAATGGCAAAAAGAAAGAAAACAAAAGAGCAAGAAGAATTACTTGTGGATTTAGAAGGAGCTAAGAGCCAAGCGGAAGGCTTTGTAGAGTCCAATAGCAATTTGATTTTTGGCTTATTAGTTGCCCTGGTACTTTTGATAGGAGGGTATTTTGCGTACAAGTATATGTACCTAGAACCCTTGGAAAAAGAAGCAGCTGAGCAAATGTACAAGGCACAAGAACAATTTGAAAAAGATTCTTTTGCATTGGCATTGGTCAATCCCGGTAATAACATGAAAGGTTTCGTGGACATTATTTCTGATTATCCAGGAACAAGTGCTGCTAATCTTGCTCATTATTACGCAGGGGCGGCCTACTTGAATATGGGCGATTTTGACGTAGCCATAGATTATCTTAAAGATTACAACGCAGATGGTAAGATTACCCCTGCCATGAAAAATGGAATGTTGGGGGATGCATACTCCGAGAAGGGAGATATGGACGCTGCTGTATCTTATTATAATAAAGCAGCTAATGCGGTGGACAATGATATGACAGCTCCTTATTACTTGTTCAAGTTGGGGATGTTGTACGAAAAACAAGAAAACTTTTCTAAGGCAAGGGCAGCTTATGATAGGATTAAATCTAATTATCCAAATTCAAATGAAGCGGCTTCTATCGACAAGTTTATTGCACGAGTAGCGGCGAAGATGTAGTCAGTATCCATCATAATTTGTTAAAGACTTTGAACGGGCTTATGAGATTATCTCATAAGCCCGTTTTCGTTTATCTATGGCGATTTGCGATTTAGGGGCTGTCAGAGCGAAATAATATGCTATTACGATAACGTTTTCGTAGTTTTTTTAGTGATTTTTACTTGAAAAGCAGCATTTTGTTTTGATTCTTTACTTAAATTAGCAAAGTCATTTAAGGGAATTAGGGGTTTAGAATAAATATTGTTAAAATTAAATCACTAATTCTATAGGCACGAGAAACTATGAAACAAACGTATTGATAATTAGATAATTAAGTTTCTCTTTCAATAAGTCAAGCAATTAGGGGCTATGGTGTTTACCAAGCCGATGCTCTTTATTGCCTTGTATTAAATCAACCACTTTTAAACTTCATTTTAACTGCTAAAATTCATAACTATGAAACAAAGAATTACAAATTCGACTTTTCAACAACAATTCAAGCAATTGATGTTGACTTTTGTTTTAACAATGGGATTCCTTGCAATAGGAAACTCACAAATTGTCATTTCTTTTCAGACTCCTTCTGGTTGGACAGGCCCAATCGGTATTCACTATTTCAATGAAACCCTTTCGGGAGGTACTTTGCCCGCATCTGATGATAGTAGTTGGCCTGCCAATCTTACTGAAATGGATTGCGATGGTACAGGATTCTGTACATTTCTATTCCCAAGTAATGTTACCTCTATAGACATTGTAATTGTTGCTAAAGGTGGTGGTGGTCAAACAGCGGATATTACAGGTATTACAGCCAGTACCTATTTTGACGGAGAAGCTAATGCGACTGCACCACCCGCTACTGCGCTCGATGCTTCTTCAGAAGGCTTACCGAGTTTGGATGGGGCTGATTTGTATTGGGTATATAAAGGTAGAGGTTCTTATTCTTCTCCTGTGGCATTAGCTGGTACCGAGAGTGATGGTGCTGTTGGTCCAGTTTACGAATCTCCGTCATTGTATGTAGAAGGAGGAAGTACCACAGGTTTGCCTCCAGGACACCCAACTGGAACATCTATTTTTGGCGCTCGCACCTATGGTGCAGGACCTACCACAGTGCCTGGACCTGGATTGGGTTGTAATAATAATGATACTTCTTTTGGTATGAACTTACAGTGTCCTGATGCTACTAATACAGCGATTAGGGTGAATGATGGTTCTGGTTGGTTGAAATCAGACGTTACTCAAGGATGTCCTTTCAT
>JAHDBO010000088.1 GCA_020630355.1 Saprospiraceae bacterium | reverse complement strand
CCCTGATTTCCAAGGAATGCTATCCAATTGAATCACTGGATTATGTAGCTGTTGTGCATATATCTTTGACGGAGTGTCTTCTCCTTTTATACATGATAAAAAAAGGAGACTTATTGAGAACAAGAATATTGAAAGCCGCATATTTATTTTTCTTACAAAAACGAGTTAATAGATAGAAACGGTTGGTCGAATGTGTCGTCCGAGGTTTTACACTAAAGAAATCCATCATCGCCCCTGTATCATTACCAGCATCCAGATGCTCCATAAAGCCAAACCAAAATTGAGTTCCCTCATTAGATCGCCCTTGTCTGCCTTTTGGGAATACAAAAGGCAGATCGATGAAAACAAGCATGAAAATGATTCTAGATAAGGTAAGTGCCTCAAATATATTTAATGACAATAGACTTGAAATTGGCTTTTAAAGGTTAAAAACAACTATTCAAGCCAGAAAAACCATCCATTAGCCTAGCAAAATCGATCTTGAAAACACAAGCTTACAAAATCTCGCTACAAAGCCATTTTAAAACCCACAAGCTCACATCAATAACAAAACTAACCATTCCACCACAAACAAGACCATGCCCTAAAAAAGGCATTTTTAAGTTAATTAAATAATATTAAAATGATTAAATCATTTTAATAAGACGATAATGCAAGATAAAATGATTTTAGTAATATTAAATACTTTAATAAATTTAAAATGATTCATCATATAAAAGCATTTAAATAGATTAAATTCTTTATTCTGTTTAAAATGATTTATACTTGCAATATTATAAATAAGATTAAAAATATTTTATTCTACGCTAAAGAATGGGAAAGGTCATCATATTCGGAAATCAAAAAGGAGGTGTGGGGAAATCCACTTCCACACTACTAGCGGCTAACGCATTTTCATCGCCGCCTTTCAACCTCAAAGTAAAGGTCATTGACTTGGACGAGCAGCAGACGATTGGCTATTTGTACGAAGGGGAAATAGAACGGGGCACGAGGCCAATCTGGGAAATCATTCCTTATCCAGAATCCATCACTGGGGGGAAGATTCATAAATTTTTAAAGGTCTTTAATAAGGCGATGGATGAATGTGATTTATTGTTCGTCGATTTACCTGGTTATTTAGAAGAAGGCGGTAAAACAGACACCGTCAGTCCTATGGCAGATTTTGTTTTCATCCCATTCACTCCAAGTGATAAAGATATATATAGCACGCAGACTTATTTGCTCGCCATGTTGGACAAAATCAAACAAGTAGAGGAAGAGCAAGAACGCAGCTTGAAAGTCGTACCATTTGTCAACAAGATTGATACGAGAGTCCGTTCTCAATTGACCTATGTCAAAGGCATTTTGGAAGCTTTTGACGAAGTGCATGGCATCAAAGGCATGAAAAACATGCTAGGACTCTATAAAGACCACGCTAATGCTGGTATTGATACCAACTTGTATGGTAAAGTCAACAAGATGAAAGAACTAAATCTTACTCGATGGGTTGACGAAATGTATCAGATTATTATGGATGATGAGTGATGGGTGATGGGTGATGAATAATAATTATGGAATTAAAAACAGGAGCATCATGGCTAAAGAAAGAATGCCTTTGGGGATAAGCAGGAGAACACCACTCAAAAAAGTGGTTGAAGCGCCTGTGGAACAGAAAATGGAACAGCCAAAAAAGGTCGTCAAAAAAGTAAAGCCTAAGCCAAGTGTCAAAAGAGGTCGACCTAGTACGAAACAAGGGAAAAAACTCGTCAAATACTCCATGGACATCCATCCAGAGCTCAAGCGTGCTGTAGTCAAATCGGCTGCCATAAAAGACAAAGAGGTACACGTAATGTGGAATGAGATTATTTTTGAATGGTTGGAGAAAGAGCGCAAAAAACATCCCGAATGGTATAGCAGTATTGAGGTGGACAGGCAGGAACTTTAAAACTATCCTTTGCTAAAAGTCACTTTTTCTAGCGGGGATGAATCCCACCTTGTAATAGTATACTTTTTTCAGACCAAAAATACGAAGGGGCCGCAAACAAAATCAAGTGGTTTGCTGTCTCTTTATCATTATCCCCTTTCTCTTTGAACAAATAAGAAAACCTCAATATGTCATTACAAAGAATTATTGCCACTGTAGTCAGTATTATCGTGGCATTGGCTGCCCTAGGTATGGCTGTTTTTATTTTCAATAATGTATCATCAGCCAGTAAAGCCGCCTTAGAAGAGGAAGCCATTCAGACCATTGCCCCTAAATCTGAAAAAACGGACTCCATCGTAACGGTACAAGTCATTCCTGTAGAAAATCGAAACTATGAAGGAAAACTTTTTGTACAGGGAAGGTTAAGGGCTTATGATAAGACCGATTTGGTAGCAGAAATCCCTGGCATGCTCAAACCTGTTAGCAAACGTTTCAAAATAGGGACGAGGTACCAAAAGGATGAAGTCATCTTTGAGGTAGATGATACAGAAGCAAGGTTAAATTTGCAAGCGCAGAAGGCACAATTACAAACGGCCATCACGCAGATGATGCCCGATTTAAAAATAGATATGCCTGAAAGCTATGCCAACTGGAAAAGCTATTTGGATAATTTTAATGTCAACTCCAGTATCAGGACATTCCCAAAAGCCATTTCAGATAGGGAAAGTTATTTTATTGCGTTGAAGGGCATACACAGCCAATTCTATACCATCAAAAGTGCTGAAAGACGCTTGAACAAATATCAAGTCCGAGCGCCATTTAATGGTATTATTACCAATGTCAATGTAGGGGATAGTGGTTATCTGAGAGCAGGAAGCCCGCTCGGCACCATTATGAATACTGCTAAATACGAGATGGAAGCCGCTGTTCCAGTGGCAGATCTAAAAAATATTAAGCAGGGGAGAAGTGTCCAAGTCAGCTCGGACGATACTGGAAAAACATGGAGAGGAACGGTAAAGCGTATCGGCGATATGATAGACCCAACCACACAAACTGCTACGGTATATATCGGCGTAAGCGGCAGCGGACTGCGAGAAGGTCAATACTTAAACGCAGCCATCAACAGTAGGGGAGGGACTAAAGTGGCGGTTTTGCCCAGTCATCTGGTAAAGAATAATAAAGTGCATGTCGTCGAAGACGGGCAGCTTAACACTAAAACAATCGAGCTAGTCAAAATAGAAGGAGGCAATGCCATGGTCGGAGGTCTGGCGGATGGTACGAAAGTCGCTCAAGGCGACGATTTGGAAAAATTGATTGGTCAGCCAGTCCGTATTATTCAATAGATTTTAGCAATTAGTATTAGGCTGAAAAACACCCTTTTACAGTTTAATGGTTTTGCTAAAATTGAAAACAGAATAATATCCAATAAACTCTGAAGTGCTGGTCAAAAACAAATATCGATTTTTGACGGTTCATAATCAAGATTCCATGAGAGCATTTATACAATACTTTATCAAATATCCTATTGCAGGAAACCTCTTGATGTTCACCTTATTGGTAGGGGGTATTTTTGGGGCATCGATGATGAAATCCACTTTCTTCCCTGAAACGACGGATGACACGATACAGATACAGGCTTTTTATCCCGGTTCTTCTCCCGAAGAAATAGAAGAAGGGATTGTTCTAAAAATAGAAGAAGAATTGAAAGGACTGGAAGGCGTTGAAAAAATCACTTCCACCTCTTCAGAAAATGCAGGGTCGGTATTTGTACAAGTACTCAAAGGTTACGACGCCAACGAGGTCATACAAGATGTGCGCAATGCCGTGGACGCCATTAGTTCCTTCCCAGCAGGGATGGAGCCTGCGACGGTTTTTGTAGCAGAGCGAACGGACTTTGCCATTGCTTATGGGATTAGTGGGGAAGTGGATTTAAAAACATTAAAACAGGAAGCAAGACGAATCGAAGATGACCTACGGGCAGAGGCGGGCGTAACCAACGTCACTTTGGGTGGTTTCCCTGATGAGGAAATAGAAATCGCTTTTCAAGAAGATGCTTTACGCAAATATAAAATGACTTTTGCAGAAGCTGCACTGGCCGTGCGTACATCCAACTTGATAACAACGGGTGGAACGATCAAAGGGAAAGAAGAGGAATTGCTCATCCGTGCAGAAAATAAAAAATATACCGCTGACGAGTTGCGAGATATAGTTGTTCGGACAGGCACTAATGGTAGCGTGATTCGGTTGCATGAAGTCGCCACCATCCGAGATAAGTGGGCGGATAATCCCAATCGGGAATTTATCGACAATGACAAGGCTGTCATCGTTAATGTTTTTCACACCAAGGCACAGGATGTACTTACTATCTGTGAAAATGTAAAAGCCTATTTTGAAAAATATAATTCAAATAGCAATAACAGCCAGTTTCGGGCAACGGTGTTGAGAGACAGTTCTATTGCTTTGAATCAGCGTATCAACCTGCTCGTCAACAATGGCTTGGTTGGTTTCTTGATTGTGATGTTACTTTTAGCGATGTTTCTCAATTGGCGTTTGGCCTTTTGGGTGGCCATTGCGATTCCGATTTCTTTTGCAGGAATGTTCATTTTTGCACCAGCAGTCGGACAGACCATTAATATTATCTCATTGTTTGGGATGATTTTGGTAATTGGAATACTGGTAGATGACGGGATTGTTATTTCGGAAAATATTTATCAGCTCTACGAAAAAGGGATGGATAGGACACAAGCCGCTATCGAGGGAACGATGAATGTTTTGCCTGCTGTTACGGCCGCTATCTTGACAACGATTATTGCTTTTAGTTGCTTCTTCTTTCTGGATGGAAACTTAGGAGAATTTTTCTCTTCCATGGCAGTTATTGTTATTTTTTCTTTGCTCTTCTCTTTGGTGGAAGGCGCTTTGATATTGCCAGCGCACGTGGCGCACTCTGCTGCTTTGAAGCAAGGCAAAAAGAAAAACGTCGTCACTAAAGCATTAGACGACTTCATGTTTTTCTTGAGGGATAAATTGTATGCGCCTGTTCTAAAATTGGCAATACTCAATTTTGGGACAGCGATGTCTATGCTCTTAGTTTTGGTTGCCTTTTTGGTTTTATCTGGAGCGGCTTTCTCAGGTGGTTATGTCAAAGGGACTTTCTTTCCACAAATCCCTTTCGACGCCTTGAACGCTACCTTGAAAATGCCAGCAGGGACGCCTGAAGACATTACGAGCAAATACTTGGATAAAATCGAAGCGGCCGCTTGGCAAGTCAATGACGAGCTTTCCCCTGTTTTATACAATAATGAATACCAACTGATTCAGTCCGTTCAGAAAACAGTAGGCCCGACCACTTATGATGGTCGCCTAACGATAAATATGGTGGATGCCGAGCGTCGGGGCAATGCCATTACCGAAAGGGAAATTGCCAATAAAATAAAAGGAATTGTGGGCGTTATCCCCAATGCCGAAACCTTCTCGATGCAGAATACCTCTCCATTTGGTGTGCCCATTGATGTGTCCTTGACGGGGGCGGACAAGGACGAGCTCAATGCTGCCGTTGAGGCGCTCAAATTGGCAATGTCGAAAGACTCGGACTTCAAAGATATACAGGACGACAACCAAGAAGGGCTGCGTGAGGTCAATATCGAACTCAATGAAAAGGCAAAATTCCTTGGATTGAACCTCAGCGATGTTGTTGGGCAAGTTCGACAAGGCTTTTTCGGCAATGAAGTACAGCGATTGCAGCGGGGTAGGGATGAGGTAAAAGTTTGGGTGCGCTACGAGAACAATGATCGTTCTAGTGTTGGAAAGTTGGAAGATATGCGTGTACGTTTTGGGGGTGCTAATGAGTACCGTTTGGGGGATATTGCCAACTTCAACATTGAGCGTGGCATCGTCAATATTAGGCATTTGGACGGGAAGCGCGTCGTGCGGACCACTGCGGATGTTACCAGTGATAAAGTGAGTGTCTCCGAAGCCAATACGAAAGTCAATGACATAATTCTACCAAAAATACTCGCCAAGTACCCTAGCGTAGCTATAGATTTCGGCGGACAAAAAGAAGAACAACTCAAACTACAAAGTTCGATTTCGACAGTAATGCCAATTATTTTCTTTTTGATGTTTTTGTGTGTTGCGGTTGTCTTCCGTTCGGTGAGCCAATCGGCTTTGGTGTTCTTGTTGATACCTTTTTCATTCATTGGTGTTGTTGGTGGGCACTATTTGATGGGGAAGCCGATTAGTATTTTGTCTGCACTTGGGATTATTGCCTTGATTGGTATCTTGGTCAATGATGCGCTCGTGTATATCGCCAAATACAATGACCTCATCCAAGAGGGTAAATCACAAGACGAAGCCACCTATGAAGCCAGTATTAGTCGTTTTCGTCCGATTGTGCTGACCTCTATTACAACAGTCGCTGGTCTTCTACCCTTGCTGTATGAAGAAAGTACCCAAGCACAATTTTTGATTCCGATGGCTATTTCTGTTGCCTTTGGCTTGATGGCAATCACCGTGATTATCCTGCTGTTGTTGCCTGCTTTATTGATTATCACCAACCGTATCAAATGGGCGATGGCTTGGGGCTTGACAGTGGCGATGGGGGGTGAATCGCCCGACTATCGGAGCGTAGAACCTCATTATCAGGGTGGTCGACACTGGATTTTCACTATTTTCTCTGCCTTATTTGGGGTGATATTATTGGTGGTGGTTTATAAGATGCGATTTGGATAGGGTTTAATTTTTGGCTTTCGCCAAAAGTTTAGTTGCTTTCTTGCGAAAGCGTTTAGTAGCTGCTACGCAGCTGTTTAGATTCAGTAAGAGACCTAGTATAATTTCAAGACGATATGAAAAATATATTTCAAACTTATTTTGCGAAAGCTCATTTCAAACTTACAGTAATTCTGTGTTTGTTTTCCTTTGGGGCTTTCGCCCAACAATCCCTTACGCTGGAAGAGGCGATTCAGATTGGTTTGAAAGAAAACTACCAAGTGCAGATCGCTCGTATCAATCAAGACATTGCACAAAATAACAATAACTGGAAAACAGCTGGACGCCATCCATCTGTTAATACCGTTGTAGGAAATCAAAACGCTTTCAGTCGGATTAACAACCCTGCGAGTTTCATCCCAGAATTGGATGCTTACAATTCTGATTGGTCTGCCAATATAGAAGCAAGCTATACGATTTTTGATGGATACAGGGTTCGTTTTACAAAAGACCGCCTAGACGCTTTGCAAAGACAATCTGACATCAATATCCAAGCCGCCATGGAAAATACGGTGCAAAGTATCGTTTTGGCATACAATCAAGCTTTGATTCAAAAAGAGCAGTTGAAAACCTTGGAAGAGGTCATTCGTTTGTCGAAAGACAGAATAAACTTACAAGAAGTGCGCAGTGAATTTGGGCAGGCAGGGAAATTTGATTTATTGCAGAGTAATGATGCTTATTTGAACGACTCCACAGCTTATTTAGTACAATTGAATACTTATGAAAACAGTATCCAGAACCTCAAGTTGGCGATGGGCGTTGATGATGTAAGTATTGATTATGAATTGGCAGATGGTCTAAACGCCAATACGCCCGATTATGACTTTGATGCTTTACAAAAAGAATTGTTGAGCAATAATCCAGACATCAAAGCCTTAATGTTGGGTAAAAGCCTGAGTGCCATCGAAACCCAAATACAACGTGCCGCACTGTATCCACGTATCACCGCAGCAGCAGGGGTAAATCAGAGCCTTTCCTTATCTTATGTCGATGCCATCAATCCTGCCACTAGGGAGAACATAGGCAGTGCGAACGGAAATACTTTTCGGGGGTATCTCAATTTCAATTTGACTTACAATCTTTATAATGGGGGCAATACCAAACGTGCCATCGAAAATGCGAAGCTGCAAGAGCA
>JAHDBO010000087.1 GCA_020630355.1 Saprospiraceae bacterium | reverse complement strand
AGACAAGAAGATTTGCTTCATCTTCTTATCCTCTATTTGGCGGAAGCCAAATAAATCCTCTTATCTTCTTTTACGAATTCAACTTTCTACAAACTATTGTTGTTTATCCAACGAAAGTAGTTGTGAATTTTCGCTATAAACACTATTTTGCGTTTGCAAGCAGTGAATTTAGAAGATAATCATTGCTTAACAAATTATTTCAAATCAAAAAAATCAATCATGAGCGCTGAAGCTATTTTGCAAGGTATTAATGAAAAAGCAGCAGGTGTAGGTCCTATTGGCAAGACATTGAAAATGCAATTGGATGACCACATCGTCTTCATAGATGGTACAGGAGACAGTAATGTTGTTTCTCAAGATGATAATGAGGCAGATTGTACAATTTCCACTACTATGGATACTTTCAAATCATTGGCAAGCGGAGACTTGAACCCGATGATGGCGGTAATGTCTGGTAAAGTGAAAATCAAGGGGGATATGGGTGTAGCAATGAAATTACAGTCTTTGTTGTAAGATTCATTTAACTTTATGAAGAAATAAGGGTTTCACTACAGGTGAATCCCTTATTTTTTTGCAAAAGCATTTGTGCAAAAGGTAACGGAAGCAAGCTCCTAAAGGTGAGAGGCATTCATTGATTTCCATGTTCTATTATGGTGATTCTTTTATGAAATTCTGTCTTCTCTGTTCCTGCTTGCACAGGCAAGCTCGCTTCTGTCTTCTTTTATAAATTTTATAGAATAGATTACTCAATCAACTTATAAATAAATGGACGTGGTCAGTAGTGTCGAGGATTTGAAAAAATTACTCGATTTAGAAAAAATTGAAGAAAATATATTTAGAGGTCAAAACTATGAAACCCCTTGGGGACGGATTTTTGGTGGGCAGGTGCTGGCTCAGTCTTTGCATGCGGCTATGGAGACCGTGCCTAAGGAGCGAAGCCTCCACTCAATGCATGCCTATTTTATCCTAGGAGGAGATATTAGTGTGCCAGTGGTCTATGAGGTGGATAGAATAAGAGATGGTGGTTCTTTCACGACGAGACGAGTAGTTGCCATCCAAAAGGGACGACCAATCTTCAATATGGCAGCCTCTTTCCAAAAGGCCCAGCCAGGTTTTGACCATCAGATTCCTATGATGGACGCTACCCCTCCAGAGGAATTGAAACCAGATTATGAACTGGCAGAACTCATAAAGGACAGTCATCCTGGGATGTACGGCTTTTTCAAGCGACCTAGACCCATTGAGTTTAGACCAATAGATGGATTGGATTATCTTGTTTCTAATACTCAACAATCTCCTAATAGGAGTATTTGGATAAAAAGTACGGGACAACTAGGAGATGACCTCCGAGAGCACCAAGAAGTATTGATGTATGCATCGGACTATAACTTACTGACTACCGCTCTCTTGCCGCACCGTGATAAAGTGAAGTTTGAAGAGGTTTTTCTGGCTAGCTTAGACCATGCCATGTATTTTCATCGTCCATTTAGAGTGGATGATTGGTTGTTATATGCAGTTGATAGTCCTAGTGCTTCCAATTCGAGAGGCTTTACCAGAGGGAGTATTTTTAATAAAAAAGGAGAGCTGGTAGCTTCTGTTATTCAAGAGGGATTGATGCGTCAAATGCGGTAATAGGGTTTTTATTTTGTGAATTACTAGGATTAGGTTATTTTTAAGCTGTTTGCAGTCCATCTAGCAAATATTGATTCACTCTAAACTAAATAGAACTAATCCTATGGTACTGGATGATAAGAACTTAAATACGGGGCTCACGTATTTTTATAAATGGGAAAAAGAGCGCCCCAATGATATTTTCATTAAGCAGCCTTTCGGGGATAATTGGAAAACTTGGACCTACAAAGAAGCAGGGCAAGAGGCACGTTCCATTGCTGCTGCACTACAAGCAAAAGGATTAAAGCCTGGTGCTCACATTGGCTTGATTTCTAAGAACTCTGCCCATTGGATATTGGCGGATTTGGCGATAATGATGGGAGGTTATGCTTCCGTACCATTATATCCAACTTTGACTTCTGAGCAGTTAAACTTAGTGCTGCGCCTAGGAGATGTAGATTTATTGATGGTCGGTAAATTGGATGAGTGGGAAGAGAAAAGAGAGGGGGTTCCCAACGAAGTTCCGATTATCCATTTCCCTCGGATGGCAAGTGCAGTGGAGGTCAAAGATGGGGAATCTTGGGATGACCTTGTAGCGGCACATGAAGGTATCACAGGGACACCCGAACAAGACATCAATAATACTTGGACGATAATCTTTACCTCTGGTACGACTGGTACGCCAAAAGGGGTTGTCCATACTTTCCGCAACTACGGCTTGAATATCAAGGCGCAAGAAATCAACGATGACTTATCGCTCAAAGACATGGGGGATAAGCCAAGGTTTTTCTCTTTCTTGCCGCTGAATCACATCGCTGAAAGAGCTGCGGTGGAAACGGCTGTTCTGATGAGCGGCGGTTCGGTTGCCTTTGCGGAGTCTCTAGATACTTTTGGTAAAAACCTCTCGGAAACGATGCCCCATTTGTTCTTTGCGGTTCCTCGTATCTGGCAGAAATTCCAATTGAAATTATTGCAGCAAATGCCACAAAAGAAACTCAACCGCTTGTTGAGTATCCCTATTTTGAAAAATGTAGTTAAGAAGAAAATCAGAAAAGCACTAGGGCTGAACGAGGCTGTTACCATTTTGACAGGGGCTTCCATGATGCCGCCACCTTTGATTTCTTGGTTTCAAAAACTAGGTATAAATATCCGTGAGGCTTATGGGATGACTGAAAACATGGGCGGTTTCACGGTGATGCCAAAGGATAAATATGTGGCAGGTACGGTTGGAAAACCGATGGGGTTCTCCGAAGTGAAGCTAGACGAGGATACAGGAGAAATCATGATGAAACAACCTTGGTTGATGACGGGCTATTATAAATCACCAGAATTATCGGCTGAGGTGCTAGAAGATGGTTGGTTGCGTACAGGGGACAAAGGTGCATTGACCGATGGAGGATACTTGCGTATTATCGGAAGGGTGAAAGATGCCTTCAAGACTGCAAAAGCGCAATTCGTCGTACCTACAAAAATCGAGAAGAAATTCTCTGGGAACGAGTTTATCGAGCACATCTGTGTGGCAGGGCTTGGCTTAGCTCAACCTGTTGCTTTGGTGGCGCTTTCCGAGATTGGACTAGCGGCAGACAATGCGGATGTCGAAAAACGCTTCAAAGAAGATTTGGCAAGGGTCAATGGAGAGTTGGCGAATTATGAAAAGGTTTCTACGGTCATCGTCACCAAAGATGAATGGGGTGTAGAAAATAGTCTTTTGACGCCAACATTGAAATTGAGAAGAGGAGCGATACAAGATAAATGGGGCGACCAAATGGAAGAGTGGTGCGATTGTGCCGACCACGTTGTTTGGGAAAACTAAGGATTTGAGCGTAGTACAAGAAGATGAGAGGACAGAGCGCCCTCTCATCTTCTTCTTTTTTAATGTCTTACTTCCGAAAAGTCTTCGCTACAATCAACTCTTTGCCTCCGTGGCTATAATCGTAGAATCCTTCCTTGGACTTATAGCCCAATTTGCCAGCTGTAACCATATTGACGAGCAGGGGACAAGGGGCGTATTTTGCTTGTCCGAAACCATCATGTAATACTCGCAAGATAGACAAGCAAACATCCAAACCAATAAAATCTGCCAATTGTAGCGGTCCCATTGGATGAGCCATTCCCAGCTTCATCACCGTGTCAATCTCGTAAACACCAGCGACGCCTTCATGTAAGGAGGAAATGGCTTCATTTATCATAGGAAGCAGTATCCTATTGGCAACAAAACCAGGGTAATCGTTGACTTCTACAGGTACTTTTCCTAGTTTCTCGGACAGCTCCATAATAGTTTCTGTTACTTCGTCTGAAGTAGCATACCCACGAATCACCTCCACCAATTTCATCACAGGAACGGGGTTCATGAAGTGCATTCCGATTACTTGTTCTGGACGGCTAGTTGCCGCTGCAATCTTGGTGATAGAGATAGAAGAAGTATTGGAAGCCAGAATACAATTAGCTGGTGCATTGGCGTCGATTTGTTGGAAGATTTTTAATTTTAAATCCACATTTTCAGTGGCTGCCTCTACTACCAGATCGGCAGTTTTGACCGCTTCGCTTAAATCGGTATTAGTCATGATGTTCCTCAAAGTCTGCACTTTGTCGTCAGAGCTGATACGCTCCTTTTTGACCATCCTATCCAGATTTTTACTGATAGTTGCCATTGCTCTATCCAAAGCATCTGCAGAAATATCGACTAGGGAAACACTATACCCTTTCATGGCGAAAACGTGCGCAATACCATTGCCCATCGTACCTGCTCCAATTACTACTATGTTGTTCATTATCTTGGTATTTGATTAGGGCGGCGAAGATAATGAAAATGGTAAATGGAAAAAAGGGATTAATTAAAAAGCCCTTTCTGCAAAGACAGAAAGGGCTTTGATTGATCAAATAATAAGCTTCTATTCTATAATTAGTTTGTCAGTTAAACTTTTAGTATCGGATTGTACATTAAGAATATATACACCTGTCGCTAGGAAGTCCACATCAATCTCAATAGTTTCAAGGTCTGAACGGTAGGTTTTTGTATAGACAACTCTTCCTTGAACATCAAGGATGTTTAGCGTAAAATCGGTATCAAAACCGCTTACAAAAACATGGGCGATTTTTTTGACAGGATTGGGGAAAATATTCATGCCCACACTTTTTCCTGTAACTCTTGCCGAAACGACATCGCTAATATCAAACTGTCCATCGAAATCAATCTGCTTTAGACGATAATAATAGGTAACGCCTTTTCTAACATTAGCATCTGTGAATTCATATTCAGTTTCTAGGCTAGTGTTACCATTACCGTTGACCCAGCCAATTGATTCGAAGCCATCCCTTGCGTTTATACTTCTTTGTACTTCAAAGCCTTTGTTGTTACGCTCACCAGCTGTAGCCCATTCTAGTTTGATATTTTCCCGATTAGGTCTAGCCGTCAACCCAACTAACTCAACTGGGAGTGGGTCAAGAGGTGGAGCATCAGATAGACCAAATCCTGAAAAGCCACTTGTAAAAGAGGCGGTATAAGTCGTACCACCTGTTATGGCATTTTCAACGAAGGCAATGACTTCTGAGTTGCCAGCGTTGTTCGTTCCGTTGTCGATAGCAGTTGTAGCTTTTGCCATTGAGTTCGGTGCGAATGTAGATATTTCGGAATCAGCGTAATACAGTGTAATATCATAAACCCCATTGGGGTTGTTCGTGCTTGGAGTTACCTTGAAAGTTTTATTGGTAATGTTGAAACCAGCAATCCAAGCAGTTTCATTTGTACCAGCTCTATCTACTTCAACACGGGTACATCCATAATCATGACTATTCCCATTGGCAATAGTCGCCATGATATTCCCTGTTGCTTGGTCATAGAAATGTACTGTCGAATTTGGTCCAAGATAATGTTCTGCAAAACCAGATCCTGTATTGATTGCAGTTTGAATGACTGCAGGACTTGAAATGTCACCTGTGATTTGAACATTATCAACTGAAAACGGAGGTTGATTTCTAACGGAATCATCGTTGTCCCATCGGAAGGCAATTTTTAAAGTTGTAATATTTTCCGCATCTGCAGGTAAAGCGATCGAGAAGGATGATACACTGGTCACGCCTTGTATTTCACTGCCAAGTTGAACCCAATTTGTACCATCGTCAATGGAGTAATACAGACTCCCATAGTCATAATAAATACTTCCAACTTCCCCATTGCAAATATAATCGAAGGTCAATTGTAAATTGGAGTATCCAGAAGAGTTGATGGTTTCGCTTTGCAATCTTGCGATACTTGTAGTGTTATTGTAAGTATAGTTGTTGTCGTTAGAACTAATGTAGGCAGCGTTTCCAGTTAATCCAGCTGCTGTACCTATGCTCCAGTCATTGACTGTTCCTGTTGAGGTTGCTTGTGTCCAACCAGTCACATCATCAAAAGTCTCAGTATACATGACAGAATTGGTAGTTCCACCAGTGCTTGGGGCATTATCGTCATTAATGATAGTAATGGTGATGGAAGAGCCAGCAACGACATCGCTTCCACTTGGAGTGTTATCAATTACAACTGTTTCATTTGTTTCAACATAAGCATCGGCAATAACCGTCAACGTTCTTATCTGTGGTGTATCCCAGTTAGCTGTGGTAAAGGAAAAAGAGGTAGAACCAAATGTATAATCTGAAGGATTATTGGCAGAACCTGATAAAGATAGATTAACATTTGTAGTTGCGTTCGGTTGGCTGGATAAAACTACAGAAACGGTGATATCCGTATTGTCGTTGCATTGATTGTTCTCGGGCACAGAGGTAGAAGAAGCAGATACCAAAACCTTTGGAGTGCCACAGGCAGTCCCAGCAACGCCATCGAGCGTGGTTGCACCTGTATTTCCAGGGTCCAACCAGGCGTCCAATCTTCTTCGATTGTCACCATTATTATTATTGGTCCATGAGTATGCAATTTGCCCATACCGCCCTAAATCATTGGCAGGGTCACTACAATTTAGTGAACTTCCCCCGTAAAGTTGACCCAATATTCTACCATTTGTCCTGAATAATGGGGAACCTGAAGAACCACCTTCCGTAACACTATGGCCGTTTGTGGTAGCATCCCAGAACAATTCCCAGTATCTACCACCAGAAGTGTTGCTTGGATTAGAACTGTGGGTGGATATCTTCTTGATGTCACCAGCGGGATGGTGGATACCTTTACCACCTGTTCCAGTATTGCCCGAACGATCCCAGCCGTTGAAGTACACATCGTAAAAATCTTGTGGATTGCTATTTATCCGCAATAGGGCAAAGTCGGCGGAGTTGGTAGCGTCGTCATTGGCAACTACAACGGCACCAGAAGAAGTTTGGTTTAAAGGAGCAGATCCAGTATTGGCGCAGCCAGTTCTTTCATAATTCCAATAAAATACGATATTGGCGTTGGGTGCTGTTATGGCGTCATAAGTACCGTCGATACAGTGGTCTGCCGTCAAGAAATATGGGGTACAATCGTTGTTGGTGTTATGGATCAAAGAACCAGAGCATAGGCCTGAGCCATTGATGACCATCCTTGCAACTCCTTTTTTATGGTCTTGCCAGATTCCGTCTCCCTCAGGGGAGCAGTTTACATTCACCTGACAGTTTCCAGATTCATCAATCCTTCTGTTTTCCTTATCAATCCCTCTGTAACCATGAGCTACCTGTGATATAACAAGGCTTGCTTGACCTCTTACTCCAGGTGGCTCGTAGTATTCTACTGTTAAGAAATCATCGTTGATCAAAGCTGTAGCAAAACCACCGTCTGCTCGATTATTGTGGCTACTAAACGCACCAAGTACTTCGCTTTTATCTTGATTATAAATAAAAAGCCTAGACCGCTGTGGAAGATACATCTTACTGAATATCAGGTTCATGTTTATAGCACTTGGCGCGCTGATATTGAGCCTCCATAACTTGCCGCCGTTTGGCAGTGTTTCCCACAAACCAGTTCTTCTAGCATCATAATTGACTTGAAACGGTACCGCAAAACGATAAAGACCATCAATTTGATCATTGATGGCATCTTCTGCTCTTAGCGATTGCAGATCAATGCCAGGCATCTGTACGGTCGGTACATTGCTGTTTCTTAAATTCAATGAAAGGTCATCACTTTTGGGAGTTCCTCCCAAGCTTACCTGAGCAAGCATCCAAGCCGGGAGAAGTAGTAAAAGGAGTAGTGTAGTAAATTTTGGTTTCATTTTAAAAATTGTAAGATTCTAAAAATAGTCTTTGACTAATAGATTTTATTCTAAAATCAGATATTAGTAATTAGTCTTTAGATATTAGATT
>JAHDBO010000405.1 GCA_020630355.1 Saprospiraceae bacterium | reverse complement strand
TGCCAGATGAGCAAATCCCCTTTTTTTGCTGTGAAGGTTCGTTTTTGAAGTTGCCGTTGTTTGATTTCTTGCGCTATCATGGCTTCGTAAGCTTTGTAAGTCTTGTTTCCCGTCAAGAAATAAGAGCCTTCATTATCATAGTCTTTGTTTAGATAATAGGGCAATTGATGACTGCCAGGGTAGTAATGTAGAGGGCCGTTCTCTTCGTCTATATCTTCCAGAGCTATCCAAACACCCAGCAAACCTCCTAGGGGGAAAGTCGTCATGTGGATGCTGTCAGAATGGGTCTTTTGCTGACTGCCTTTCATGAAATTGATACTTTGGAAGAGCTTTGCATTACCTTTTAATAACGCCGATAAGAACTCCAAGAGGTATTTATCTTGTCCTATATTTTGTAGTAATGCTGCATGATGAAAAGCAAACATAATCTTGTCCACCTCGTTGAAAGTGATTGTTTTATTGAGCAGCAAGCTCTCTATTTCAGCATTGACTTCATCGACAATATCGCTTGTGAGGTGCTTTCTAATGATGATATATCCATTCTCATCAAAAGCTTTTACGCTCGCTTGGTTTTCTTTATTTAATATTTTGAAAAAAGTGGTTTCTTCGACGGACTTGTTATTGTTTTTTTGTAAAACACTAGGGTCAATGCCCTCAAAATCTTTACTTGAAATAGGAGAGAAATAGGACTTGTTCAAGCCCAGTTTTTTATAGAGTGGCACATTATGTTGCAGTGCTTTTTTTTGAAAAAAATTATAAAATGCAAAAGCCGCTTTCAGTCGTCGAATCATACTACTAAGATAGAGATTAAGGCTCGGAAATTACCAAATTCTAACAAAAGCGAAAATGAAATATTTTTGAAATACTTTACATTTGCGCTATGAAACTAGAAAACAGAATCAAACGAGATACCTCTGCCGAGTTATTCGAGGAGGCGAAACAGTATTTCCCTGGTGGGGTCAACTCCCCAGTCCGTGCTTTTAAATCTGTATCAGGACCGCCCTTGTTCATTAAAGAAGGCAATGGCTGCCGCATCACGGATGAAGACGATAATACTTATATTGATTTTTGCTGCTCTTGGGGGCCGCTTATACTAGGGCACAACAACGATAAAGTACGAGAACTGGTCACAGCGACCGTAGCAAAAGGAACTTCTTTCGGGACACCCAACCGACTCGGAAACGAACTCGGAAAATTGATAGTTGATAATAACCGATTCATCGATAAGATTCGCTTTGTAAGTTCAGGAACGGAGGCGGTAATGTCTGCCATACGCCTAGCA
>JAHDBO010000086.1 GCA_020630355.1 Saprospiraceae bacterium | reverse complement strand
TATAAAAGAATGATTTTCAATCTAATATCTAAAGACTAATTACTAATATCTGATTTTAGAATAAAATCTATTTGATATATTTACTGTATGAAATACGAGAACCTCTCAGAAATTGCTTCTAGACTCAATGCGATTATTGATAACGCCATTGATGGTATTATCACCATAGATACAAGGGGAATAGTAGAATCTATTAACCCTTCCGCAGCACAGTTATTTGGGTATCAACCACATGAAGTGATTGGTCACAATATAAAAATGCTGATGGCCAGCCCGCATCATGAGCGGCATGACACCTACCTAGAGAACTATCAAAGGACGAGAGTAGCCAAAATTATAGGAATAGGACGTGAAGTAAAGGGGCGGCGCAAAGACGGCAATTTATTTCCCTTCCGATTAAGTGTGAGCGAGACACACTTGGAAAATCGAACGATTTATACGGGCGTCATCCATGATTTGTCCGAACAAAAAGAAGCAGAAGCCAAGATACTGGCACTCAATCAAGAGCTGGAAGAAAAGGTGGAGTCTAGGACACAAGACTTAGCAAATGCTGTCGAAAAACTCATGCTTGCCAATAAGCGATTGGAGCAAGAAATCAACCAACGCAAAGATGTAGAAGCCACGCTCCGAGAAACAGAAAAAGAAATACGGCACGCTCTAGAAAAAGAAATACAGCTCAACGAGCTAAAATCCCGTTTTGTATCCATGGCATCCCACGAGTTTAGGACGCCTTTGAGCACCATACTTTCATCGGCTTCGCTCATTGCCCGATATGAAGACACCCAAGGACAAGCCAGAAGAGAAAAACACGTCAAACGTATTAAATCGGCTGTCACTAACTTGACTGGTATCCTGAATGATTTTCTTTCTCTTAGCAAACTGGAAGAAGGCAAATTCCACCTCAACTGGGAAATGTTCGACCTCCTAGAACTTTGCAGCGAGGTCTCTGATGAAATACAAGGCCTACTCAAAAATGGTCAAGTCATTGCTGTAGAAAAGGAACTAGAAAATCTAGAAATTTATTCCGACAAAAGGGTGCTAAAAAATATATTGTTTAACTTAATGTCGAACGCCATCAAGTACTCCCCTGAAGGAAAAAAAATTACTTGTAGCATTAAATTAATAGAGGCTATTATACAATTGGCCATCAAAGATGAAGGCATCGGCATACCTGAGGAAGACCAATCTTTTATGTTCGACCGATTTTTCAGGGCAGGCAATGTAACCAATATCCAAGGAACTGGTCTAGGACTTAACATTGTCAAACGCTACGTGGAGTTACTAGGCGGAGACATCAGCTTTAGCTCTACCCTAGGAAAAGGCACTACATTCAAAGTCAATATCCCTCTAAAAAACATGAGTACGAATGACTAAGATTTTAATCATAGAGGACAATTTTGAGGTAAGAGATAATCTTCAAGAAATCCTAGAACTATCTGGCTATGACGTCGTGGCAGCCGAGAACGGTAAAATCGGAGTCCAACAAGCATTAAGCTGTTCACCAGATTTAATCTTGTGTGATGTCATGATGCCTGAATTGGATGGATTTGGCGTCATTAGAATATTGGAGCGCAAACCGCAAACTGCCTCTATTCCCTTTATTTTCTTGACCGCTAAGGCGGAAAAATCGGATTTGAGAAAAGGCATGAATCTCGGTGCGGATGATTACATCACCAAACCTTTTGATGATGTGGAATTGCTGGACGCTATAGAGATGCGGCTAAAAAAAAGCCAGAAACTCCAAACGGCATTTGATAAAACGGAGCAAGGGCTCTCTGCTTTCATCAATGAAGCAAAGGGGCAAGAAGCACTGGCAACACTAGCAGAAAATAGAGCGGTCAAAACATATCGAAAAAAAGATTACATATTTGAGGAAGGCGAATTTGCAAAGCATCTTTTTTTTATAAAAAAAGGGAAAATAAAACTCTTCAAAACCAATGACGATGGCAAGGAATATATCATTGACATCTTGGTTCAAGGAGCTTTTGTTGGGTATGTCCCTCTGCTGCAAGCCTCAAGGTATAGCGAGTCGGCTATCGCAATGGAATCGGTCGAGTTGAGTATCATCCCAAAGGATGATTTTATGCAATTGATTTATGCAAATAGGGACGTTGCCAATCAGTTTATCAAAATGCTGGCCGACAACGTCACTGAAAACGAAGAAAGATTACTCCAACTGGCTTATGATTCCGTCCGAAAGCGAGTCGCTGAAGCTTTGTTGTTATTGTATGACAAACTCGACAAATCGGACGAAGATGAAAGTTTCAGCATCCTAAGGGATGACCTTGCCAATATGGTTGGCACCGCAAAAGAAACCGTCATCCGCACCCTGACCGATTTGAAAAACGAGGATTTGATTGACATCAACAACGGTAAAATCACCATCCTCAATTTTTCAAAACTTGTCAATCTTCCGAGTTAATCATCATGCAGAATCAATAAAGGAAAAGGTACATCCTTCATCAATTCTTGGGTGATACTCTGATTGAAAAGACGGCGCCAAAAGCCAAACTTAGAACGTGTCAATGCCATGACGTCAATATCGTTTTCTTTGAAATAAGCTCGAATCCCTTTGTTGATATCTGCCGACCAAACCACTTCAAATGGTATTTCGCTGGAGCCAATATTCTTATAAAAATATGCTCTATTAAAATCCTCATCTCTAAAATCCCCTGCATTGGACATACGGTCATCAACATAAACCACTTTCAAAGTGCTCCCTAAAGACTTACTGTACTGAGATAATTTATCTACCTTATTTTTATCATTCGCCTTTAAAGAAGTCGCATAACAAATCTCCTTAATTGCTGTAATTTGTGCTTCTTTCGGTACTGCCAAGACAGGACAGGACACATTGTTAATCACATTGGCGGTGATGCTACCGAATAGTTTGCTGGACCAGTCACTCTCCCCTTTTGTTCCCATAACAACCATGTCCACACCTTCGTTTTCGACATAATAGGAAACCGTCGTCACCACAATCCCCTCTAGTACCGCAGTTTCTAGATTGCTTGCAGGTACAAAGGCTTCTTTTTCATTACTGGGAGCAAGGTTGACAAAAGTGTTCAGTTTTCGTTTGAGCGATTCTACCATACCTTTCGTATACGTCACCGCCTGCATAGAAAGCCCATCAAATGTCGCCACCTCTGGGCCAGGGTTGTAGATGTGTATCACCGAAAGTTTCGCATCAAATTTCTTGGCAAGTGCCGTCGCAAAACGGTAGGCATTCTTGGCATTTTCGGAGAAGTCGGTTGGCAATAAAATATGTTTCATCATTAGTGGGTTTTTATAAGTGTTAAGTATTAAACTGTTAAGTGTGAGATAATGGATATTAGTTCAAATCGATTTATCTATAAATCACAAAGCTATACAGGAATGTTTTCAATCTAATAGACATTATTCTATGTTCGATTTTGGTAAAAACAGTAGGCTATAAAAGAATGGTTTTCAATCTAATATCTAAAGACTAATTACTAATATCTGATTTTAGAATAAAATCTATTAAGAGGCATAATCCAAAGTCAAAACGGGGATTTGAGCACGGTTGACCAATAAATCTACTGGGTTTCTACCTTTCACAATTCTTCTAATTGGATGTGTTGTATGGTTGGAAATCGCAATCAAATCAGCTTTTACCCGTTCAGCAAAATTCACGACGCCTGACTCTATATCAAAGCCACTATAAAAGTGTTTTTTGCAGGGAACTGCTCCGCACATCTTTTCAAAATCGTCCATTGCAGCCCGAATCAATACCCCAGGTTGCGTAAAAAAGCTTGACGTATTGATACAAACTAAATGAATGGTCGAGTCAAACATTTTGGCGAAAGCCAATACCTTTTCAAAGGCGGGTTTGTCCACTTCATTGAAACTAGAAGCAAAGACCAAATTCTTGAATTTCAAATTGGTCATATCTTCTTTGATTGCCAAAACTGGACAGTGCACACCTCTAATAGTTGTTTGTGTGTTGGACTCGACCAATAGTTCATTGATTCGGCTCAAGCCATGTGTAGCCATGACGATGAAATCTACTTGGTGTTTGTCGCATACTCTTTGTATACTTTTTGAAATATCCCCTCCTGAGAATACAAGTGTAGATTTTACACCGTTCGCCTGTATCTGCTTGCTGTAGTCCCTAAATAAAACATTGATATTGTAGATACGTTGTAGTTCTTCTGGGTAATGCTTTTTGGAATCCTCTGGCAGCTCATCCCAGTTTGTAGGTAAATTCAAGTTAGTATATAGAATAATCTCTGCATTGAAGCGAGTTGCTAATTCTATGGCTACTTGTACGGCTTGAGATGACAAATAGCTAAAATCCGTGGGTACTAATATTTTCGTAATCATAACTTCAAATGTTTGATTCAAAGTTAAGGGCATCTCATTTTTCAAGAAATGACAAAGCGCATTTCGAGGGGTGACAAAAGTCATCGTTTTGTATTTAGGAATGACATACCTTCATTTTTGTTATGAATAATAAGACACAATCAATACACCTGAAAGCCTCCCGTATCAATAGTGAAACAAGGAGCAAATTCTATTTAACAGGTTGGCAGATAGACACTTTTAGCACTTTGCTTAGGAGACAGTTCCAGATAGAAAAACCTGTTGTCATACAATCATGGGATTTGATAGCACTTTCCTTTGAACACCCTGAAAACATCACAGAGCAGGTCTTTGATTATTGGATGGCATTTAAACAGATATGGCCAACACCCTATTTGAGAAAGCAAGTTGAATATACTACCTATCCCCTTAGGATGGAGACCGATGTTCCTAAAGGTTACTCTAGTGATATAAAGCCAAGTTTAGAAGAATTGACCTTTAAATTTTGCCAGAAAATAATTCCGAGCCATACCATTCAAGAAACGGCCATTCATATTATATATGATACTCCTTTCGGAGAAAAACTCATACAAACATTTACCAAAAATGGATTCATTCCAAAACCAATACAAAAAGCGGCTACGCTTCAAAATGGATACTGGTCGAAACAATCAAGCCCTTGTCAATTAATCCTTACTTGTCTCAAAGAGCAGCACCATCTTATTGACAAAACCTACCTCAACAAATTCAAAGGAGCACATCTGACGCTGCTTGACCTTGGGATGCCTTGTAATATTAGCCCTAGTGTTCAAGAACTTTCTTCGGTCAGCCTTTTCAATTTAGATTCTATCGCCTCCTTACTGCCCCATAAAAAAACAGGCTCGAATACCTAAGTATAAGAGCCTGTTTATATACCCCAAAAAATACAATCAAGCTTCTAGCCAATCGGAAATCTTTCTTTAGAGAAAAACGCCTTTGTCTTAGCCACTTTTTGGTTCAGGGTCATACTGTCTGCGTTTTCCATCGAGACAACGTTGACAGGATAGTTACTCTCTACCACCGCCTGACCTAAACCAATCTTAGCTTCCGCCGGACCAAAGATGTACAACTTATCCACTTCTTTCACCTTTTCAATAATAGACTCGTAATACCGTCTGCGCTGTTGTTTTTTGCGCTCCAAAGCCTTGCTTTCAGAAACGTTATCCATCGGTCCCCAAGGGGTTTTGGAGCGAGCTCCACCGACTACATGATAGGGTTCGATTTCAGATTCTATGTGTTCGATAATCGGTTCTTCAAAAGTCAACTTAATGATATTGGCTTCTTTAAAATCAAGCCATACGCCTGCTCTGTTCATAATATAATGATTTTGATAATTCAGTAAAAGTATAGTCCAAAGTTAAGCCCCTTCTCGAAGCGACTAAATGATTAAAATCAGTTGCTCAAATGACATTTATCATCTCAAAGAAAACCTATCAGAAATAACTTTGGATTAAACTTTTGAACCATGAGTATAGAAACATTGAATAAAGAAAAAATCAATATTCCACCCTACAAAGTGGGCCAGGCTTTGGTCGCCTTAGCATTGGACGATACAGACAAAAGCCTACTGGAATTTTACAAAGTATTTCAAAACAACATCCCAGTTTATGCTAGTAAATTCCTGCATGTTGTCCCCGTTTTCAACCTGTACAATGCCCTTTATCGACGCCACCCATCCGCGCTAGAGGCAGCCACCTTCAACGAGAAGATACTAGAAGAGATGGAGGAAGAAATCAAATCTCTCATTGGTGGAGACCCCTCTAGGTTTGAATTGGAAATCAAGGAAGGCAACCCACTTAACCAAGTATTGGAAAATGCCATTAAGCTAGAGTCCGAACTCGTTGTCATCGGCCAGCGCACGGGGTACTGGGGCAGTCATGGTATCCTAGCGAAGAGACTCGCTCGTAAGATTGATAATGATTTCTTGGTCATTCCAGATGAGACTGTGCCCGTTATCAATCAGATCATAGTTCCTATCGACTTTTCGGATTACTCCAAGCGCGCTTTACAAGCTGCCCTGTCGATTAATGCCAGCATGAAAACTCCCGTACCCATTATTTGCTTGCACTGTTATACCATGCCCGACAAGCGATTTTATAACACGACACACGATGACCACGAAATCAGGGCGATGATGGAGGAGTCTAGCAATTATATTTTCGAGGATTTCTTGAGGCCTTTCGGCAAAAAAGTCCATTATGATGTCAATATTGTAAATCTAGAGGTCAACCAATCCAGTATCGTGAAAGAGATTGTGGATTATGCAGAAGCTCAGGAAGGCAGTTTCATCGTAATGGGCGCCAAAGGACATTCTAGATTGGAAAGTTTGGTTTTGGGCAGCGTTTCTGAAGGGATTATATCTGTGACTAAATCGACACCAGTTATGGTGGTCAAATAAATTTGTTCTTGTTTTTTTAGCAGTTACTACTATCCCGTCAATTCGCTTGAATTGGCGGGTATTTTTTTAAAAAAACCCACTGAAAAATGCAACAGATATTAAGAAAGTATTTGCCAGAAATCGTCTATGGAGGTATCGACGGTTGTGTAACCACTTTTGCAGTCGTGGCAGGATGTACGGGCGCTAGTTTAGATACTAAAATTGTACTGATACTAGGGCTTTCCAATCTCCTAGCGGATGGTTTTGCCATGTCCGTCGGTAGTTACTTATCTGCCAAATCAAATATAGCTTCCGAGCGGACAAAACGGTTTTGCATCCCCTTTCAATTGGCTATCGAATCAGAGCTGTCAAGGCCTGTCAAATCCCCTTTTTCAAGCGGATTATCTACTTTCTTATCCTTTATCCTTCTAGGAGCTACTCCCTTGTTGATTTACCTTTTGTCTTTGTTTATTGAATTGAATCATGCCGCTCTCTTTGTTATTTCTAGCTTGATTACTGGGACAATTTTTATTCTGATTGGTTATTTCAAAACATGGATTATCCTTGGGAATCAATATTTGAAAAACATACTGGAGACATTGCTACTAGGAAGCTTAGCGGCATTGTTGGCGTATTTTGCTGGTGATTTTTTGGAGCGATTGCTTGCTTAGACTTTAGGTAGTTGGGTATTCGTTGCTAGACTAACTTTCCTGTAAAAAATAAACTTAATCCAATCCGCAAACGTATATACTTAAAAGCATCGTAGGCTGGTATTTATACTGTTCAAAAATCTACTTCAATCTCAGCCTAAAGACCACGCTGCGAGCACTCATTCACTTTGGCAGTATAGCCCTATTGAAATACTTAAATTATATGCCCATGAAATCTTCTTTTTCTAAACTCATCAACGGAGACAAACCCGTGTTAATCGATTTCCATGCGACTTGGTGCGGCCCTTGCAAGGCGATGAGCCCGATTTTGAAACAAGTTGCCCAATCTGTTGGAGACGAGGTACGCATCATCAAAATCGACATTGACAAAAATCAAACTCTTGCCCAACAGCTACAGGTCAGAGGTGTACCGACCTTTATGCTGTACAAAGACGGCAATTTAAAATGGCGTGCATCTGGCATGCAAAGCAAGCAGCAATTATTGGCGCAAGTGGAGGGGCTAAGTGACACGACTTTATAGGGTTCTACCATAGCATGACTTAACGAGGTTTAACAGTCTTTAGATATTAGATTGAAAATCATTCTTTTATAGCCTAAT
>JAHDBO010000085.1:4244-8044 GCA_020630355.1 Saprospiraceae bacterium | reverse complement strand
GGGTACTAGTGGAAGCGAGTCCCTATGATTTCATCTGGGGCATCGGGATGACCGAGCACGATAAAAGAGTCTTGAATCCTTGGGAATGGCAGGGCACGAATTACCTGGGATTTGCCATTATGGAGGTGCGAGATAGACTAAGAGAAAATATGTGACCTCCAATCTAAGCTGCATATCATTATTACAAACCGTTTATTATTCTAGGCTCCTACCATTTTCACGGTAGTAGCGAAAATGATTTCAGCAATGAATGGCTTCATCCATTTTCACGATGCAAAGGCTCATTTCAGAATTAGAGATGTGTTTTTCCAGTTTCAAAATAAAGTATGACTAAAAATAAGTTAATCAAAAAATTAAATAGAGTAGAAAAAATTGCGTCCGCCTCCAAATTTCAAAGGATGCTGACACATCCTTTGAAATACTTCAATGCTATTTTATTTCGGGAAATAATATATAAACGGAGTAAAGCAGAAAAAGCAGTTTCGTGTAAAACATTTTTTGATGTAAGGATGAATTTACTTCTTCCATCAAGTACAGATATATATCTTACTGGAGGCAAGTCTCATGATTCTGAAATAAGACTTGCCAAATTTCTCATAAACAACTTAGGAGCAGCAGATACATTTGTCGATGTAGGTGCCCACTATGGTTATTTCAGCTTACTCGGTTCAAAATTAATCGGTAACAATGGAAGTGTTTATTCCTTTGAGGCTTCACCAACAACTTATAAGGTGCTAAGTAAAAATTCTAAAATTGAGACTAATATCTATAGCTTTAATCTTGCTGTTTCTGATGAAGTTTCCAGTCTGAAATTTTATGAGTTCCCAAATTTGTATTCTGAATACAATACATTAGAAATCGATCAATTTAAAAACGAAAACTGGTTTTCCGAATACAAACCAAACGAAATCAACATACAAAGTATCATTTTAGATGATTTTTTGTCAGATGAAAAAGTGTATCCAAAAATTTTTAAAATAGATGTAGAAGGTGCAGAAAACAAAGTGATCAATGGCTTGAGTAATTATTTGACTAAAAACGCACCTTTTGTGGTCATAGAATATTTATCGGAGGAAAGGGGTAACAAAGAACATCAAGAAGCGGTGAACAAGCTAAATTCTATGGGCTATTTCTCGTTTGTTATAGATAAAACAGGAAAACTTAGAAAGCTTGAATCAGCGTCAAAATATTTGGAGGGAAATAATCTAGAATCTGACAACATTGTATTTTCAAAAAACAAGAATGCCAAATAACAATGTATAATCATAACAAAACCTGCCTTCGCTACTCCGCTTATTTTTGTCCGTTCATCCCTAAAAAAAACCTCTTATGTAGCCCCTTGTTTTTCATATTTTATAAGGGCCACCAATCCACTTCTGTATGCCCATTCAAGGACTAGAGATGCCCCAGTTACCGTGGATATGTCCGCCCCTCATCGCCTCGTGTGGACTATCAAATAAGTGCTACAAGAAACTCTACGTTTTTCACAGTTTTTGCTAACTTTAACTCGGTGGTTTTTTCACGGACTGCCGTTAACCATAACACAAAAAAAATGAGAACAATATTTTTTTTTATCTTATTCGTGATTTCAACATCCGTATTGGCTCAATCTAATTATGAATGGGTAGATGAAATAGAAGTTGATAAGATAGAGCCAAATACAAAAAAAACGTTTTGGCTAAAAATGATAGACAATGGGATGTCTCAACCTATCTGTATTCCCGTCATTGTACTCAAAGGAAAACAACAATCCCCGATCCTCGGTTTAACTGCAGCCATTCATGGTAATGAATTGAATGGGATACAAGTAATTCATCAGTTAATCGATGAGATTGATCTATCAACTCTGAATGGTACCCTTATAGCAATTCCTGGATTAAATGGGATCAGCATCCCACAACACCGAAGAAGATACGTTGATGAGGAAGACTTGAATAGAAATTTCCCAGGCAAAAAGAATGGGAACAGGTCGCAGCAATATGTTTGGCAAATCAACAATAAAATCCTTTCGAAAATTGAATACTTAGTGGATATGCATACCGCAAGTTTCGGAAGAGAGAACAGTCTTTATGTAAGAGCTAAGCTTGATGATGATACAACTGCTCAAATGGCAAAAATCCAAGATGCGGACATTGTTTTAAACAGTAATGGTCTCCCAAGTACAGCCGATTTAATTCCTGCTACCCGAACAATGAGAGCTGAAGCAATGCTAAATGGAATCCCTTGCATCACTGTGGAGTATGGGAATCCACAAGTTTTTCAACCTGAAATTGTCGAACGGGGCATAACTGGAATAAAAAATATCATGAGTTGGTTGAAAATGATCGATTTAGACGTTGAGAAAACTTCTAAGCCTGTATTCTGCAAAAAATCCTACTGGATTTATACTGATGAAGGTGGCTATTTAGATGTAACCGTGGGACTTAAGCAACACTTAAAAAAAGGAGATTTAATTGCTATTTTAAGGAATCCCTTTGGGGCAATTATTAAAAAATATTATTGCCCAGAAGATGGAATCGTTATTGGTAAAAGTAGCAATCCAATCAATATGAATGGAGGAAGAATCATTCACCTTGGCATCATCGGCGAATAACACCCCTTCAACAAGACGTTTTCAGACTCTACTCGCTTAGAGCAAAAAACAAATTCAAGGAACTAGATAATAGACGAATTTGCGCTTCCGTGTTATGGGCATGCAAACAAATCCTCAATCGCTCTGCTCCTTTGGGTACAGATGGAAACAAAATTGCTCGTACATCCATACCCCTTTCTTCTAAGAATTGACTTGCTCTGCGAGCTTGTACATTGTCTGGAATAATGAGTGCTTGATTTGGGGTTATCGTTGAAATGATTTTTTGAGCGACTTGGGGTTGCAATTGTTTTTTAAACAATAAAATACGCGCCCTTAAAACGGCAGGTGCAGTAGATTGCATCAAAACATCATAGGCCGCCTCAATAGTCATCAAATTAGCTTGAGGCAAGGCAGTAGTGAAAATAAATGAACGAGCATAATTGATGAGATAATCCCTAAGGGAACGACTTCCTAAGACAATGGCTCCATGCACGCCTAGGGATTTGCCAAAAGTGACGACACGAGCATCAACTTGTTTTTCAATCCCCAAAGCATTGCACAAACCCTCCCCACTAGTACCAAAAACACCAGTTCCATGCGCCTCGTCCACGATTACAAAAGCATTGTACTGTTTTGCCAATGCCACGATTTGCCGCAATGGCACATCATCGCCATCCATAGAATACAAACTTTCTACCGCAACGATTTTTCGACCTGTTGCTGTTTCTAGTTTTTCTTTCAAACTTCCTAGGTCGTTGTGCCTAAATGGAACGCCACTCGCCCTAGACAAGTGTATACCATCCAGCATGGAGGCGTGTATCAATTCATCATAAATAATACAGTCCCCTTTTAATCCAAGGCTTCCTAGTAATCCAATATTAGCATTGTACCCAGAATTGAAAATTAAGCCGGCATCCGCTACATGAAAATCAGCGATTTTCTGCTCCAATTCCTCACAATAAGCCGTATTTCCTGATAACAAGCGAGACCCTGTTGAACCTGCAATACTGCTTGTTTTATGCCGTCTAACAATCGCGTCGAACGCCTCGTCCAAAGCATTGGAATGAGCAAACCCAAGATAATCATTAGAAGAAAAATCAATCAAGTCCAGTTTCGGTCTCAGCGATCTGAAATAGTTCTTTTCCTTGCGAATCCTTAATTTTTCTTGTAGGAGCAAATCAATCTCTGTCATGCCACAAAGGTAAAAAATTGAAAGCCCATATACTTA
>JAHDBO010000085.1:0-4144 GCA_020630355.1 Saprospiraceae bacterium | reverse complement strand
CTTATTTTAAAATTGAAAATAAATCCACGTAATTTGGCAGCAGATTTTCATTCAAATCGTTAATTGATTGAGGATATAACACAAATTGAATAAACACTTCATGAAAAAATTTCTACCCGTTTTATTTTTATTGAGCATTTTCGCCTGTCAATCCGACAGCGACGAACCTCTGTTCATCATAGACATCCCCAATGAGTTCAATATTTCGATGAAAGAAATCTTGAATGGGGATGACGAAAAACGATCCTTCGCCTTCGGAATAGAGACAATCGAAGCTATCGCTTGCAGCCAAGCAGAAATCATAACGGATCTACAAACAACTTCAGAGAAGTTTTCCATCCAAATAAAAGGCATATACAAACCTGATGATTGTGACAATGTGCTCGTAAAACTAAAAAAGGAGGTCGCGCTGCCTTCTTTACAAAATGGCGCACACAACATCCAACTCGTGCTACAAGATGCTATTTTCAACAATGGCCAAATCCTAGTGGAAGAGGACAAATACAGTATCGTGATGCAGGACAAATTCGGTATCGAAATAGCGCATGAGGAGTTGTACAAAATCCCCGAAAACACGATTTGGGGCTATTTGGCAGCGAACAAACCTGCGAACGGACTTAACGAAGCCCTTTCCAATCAATTGAATAAAGCTGGAGTTCAAAACATCAATCTGCCCTCTGGAAATTACTATTATTTCAGCTCCTATGCCAATGCCTCTATCGATTTTGAAGTCAATTCCAATTATGAAAATAAGTATCGGTTCATTTATTCTTTTGATGGGGAGGATAATCAACTGAAAGACGCTATCCGATTCCTTCAGGCTTCTTTTCCAGAAATTGAGAGAGACATTAAAATCTACACTTCAAAAGGTACCGTCATCGAATAATTATTTAGTAACGATAAAAAAACAAAAAAGGCTCGGAGTTTTCCGAGCCTTTTTTGTTGTGGCAGTCCATGACTTTTACTCCTCCTCAATAATCCCCAGACGCTTCGCTCTAGCTTCCCATTGTTTTCTCGCAAGAGATTGCATATCCTCCGTATTATCAAACTCATCCACGATTTCTAGGCCAATCAGGGTTTCAATCACATCTTCCATCGTCACGATACCGCTCATCCCCCCAAAATCATCCACTACCAAGGCAATATGCTCCCTGTTTTCTAAAAACTGTGTAAATAACTTTGGGATTGGAAAATTCTCATTGACAATCGTGATTTTTCTCATGATGTTTTTCAGTGGTGCATTCCCGTTTTCATCGATAATGTTGGATAGGATTTCATCCTTCAAAACAAAGCCGTTGATATGGTCTCTAGAATTGGAGAAAATAGGGATGCGAGAAAATCTCAGGTTCTTATTATTGTCATAAAAATTGCGGATAGTTTGGTCTTCTTGTGCCGCCTTAACGACCGTGCGTGGTGTCATGACCGACTTTACCGTGATATTGTCAAAATTCAATAAATTCCTCAAGATATTCGACTCCTCTTGCTTGAACATACCTTGGCGGATACCGATTTCGGTCATCGCAGAAAAATCTGCCCTAGACAGGACACTTTTGTTTTTGTCTTTTTTCAAGAATTTGGTAATCTGCTGGCTCAACCAAACCAAAGGATACAATACCAAAATGACTATTCGCAATGAATTGACCGTAAAACCAGTCAAAGACCTCCAAAAGTTTGCACCAATCGTTTTGGGAATAATTTCGGAAAAAATCAAAATAGCCAAAGTCGTCAACACCGCGATGATAGCTTCCCAAGTTACAGAAAACCCTAGCCAATTCCCGATTTCCTCCCCTCCAAACAATCTGCTAGCTTCAGCACCTACACCCATCGCACCGACGGTGTGCGCCAAAGTATTCAATGTCAAAATACCCGCCAGAGGGCGGTCGATATTCTCTTTAAAGGCTTTCAATGTTGGTGCCCAACTGACCCCTTCCTGCAACTTACGTTCTACAAAAGAAGGCGGAATACTTAGCATCACAGCTTCCCATACCGAACAAAGGAAGGAGAAAATGATAGATATTGCTAGGAAGAAAAATAATGTTCCCATGAATAGATTTAGATTGTTTAAAAATCGTCAGGAAATCCTAAGGGGATGCCTTTGACCAAAATCAGTGCAAAATTAATAAAATTGACAGGACTTGAAACCAATAGATTGATTACCTTCAATTCAAATTTATCAAAAATGGTATTAATTGGCGATGGCGGCTCCACTAAAGCAGATTGGCGTTTGGTCGCATCCAATAAAATAATTGAATCTTTTAGCACAGAGGGGTTCAATCCCTTTCTAAACACCGCTGAAACCATCCAGAATATCCTTCAGACGGTCAAGTGGTCAAAAGGTATCAAAACTATCCATTATTATGGGACTGGTTGTTCAGAAATCGCTAAAATTGAAAAATTGAAATCGATTTTTCAAACAATTATCCAAGCTGAATCCATTCATATCCATCACGACCTGCTAGGCGCTGCCCGTGCTTTATGTTTACGCAAACAAGGAGTTGCCTGTATTCTTGGTACTGGCTCTAATTCTTGTTTGTATGATGGCAATGGCATTATCGACAATGTGACCAATCTTGGTTATATCGCAGGTGATGAAGGGAGTGCTAATGACCTCGGCAAACGCTTGATTCAAGCATACTTTTATAGAGAACTGCCCAAGGAATTAGAACAGGCTTTCGAGCAAGAATTTCCTGGCGGACGTCAAATCATCCTAAAAAACTTGTACGAACAAGAAAAACCTAATGCCTTCTTGGGGGAATTTGCCCCATTTTATACCAAATATCCTGCTCCCCTCTTGAAGTCTATCGCCAAAGCAGCTTTTGACAATTTTGTAAAAAGGCATCTATTAAAATATAGTAATATACAGTCGATGCCTATCCATTTTACGGGTTCGATTGCTTATTATTTCAAAGATTGGATTCAGGAGGTTTTGATTGAAAACGGTTTGAAAATCGGAAATTTTGTACAAAAACCAATCGACCGATTAGTCGCATTTCATAGCAGTTAAAAGATGGAAACAGTAGATACTTTTTTTGAAGATTTAAAGGTTGTAGAATTGGCTTCCGTTCTAGCAGGACCAGCCGTCGGCTTGTTCTTTGCCGAGCTTGGGGCGGAGGTCATCAAGATAGAAAACAAAACGACAGGCGGGGATGTCACCCGCAATTGGCGACTCCCCAAGGAAGATAAAACAGCGGCCGTTTCTGCTTACTATTGCTCCGTCAATGCCCGTAAGACCAGCCTGCTGCTAGACCTTACCGACCAAAGCGACAAAGCTGTAGCCCTAAAGCACATCCAAAAGGCCGATATTCTCATCAGCAATTTCAGACCAAGTGCCGCCAAAAAAATGGGCTTGGACTACGATAGCTTGGCACGGCCTTTTCCTAAATTGATTTACGCACAGTTGTACGGCTTCAACGAGACAGACAATCGCCCTGCCTTCGACGTGGCACTCCAAGCAGAGGCAGGTTTTTTGTATATGAATGGTGCTCCAAACCAAGCAAGTGTCAAAATGCCAGTTGCCCTCATTGACCTGCTAGCAGCGCACCAATTAAAGGAAGGCATCTTGACTGCGCTCTTAAAACGCTATAAATCGGGAAAAGGCAGCTTTCTATCAGTATCCTTACTTCAAGCTGCTATTGCTTCCCTAGCTAACCAAGCCACCAATTGGTTGATTGGTGGGCACATTCCCCAAAAAATGGGGACAGCACATCCCAATATCGCCCCTTATGGAGATATTATACGCAGTCAAGATGGCGTACAGATTGTTCTGGCAGTAGGCACGGAGCGACAATTCGTAGGATTAACAAAGGTATTGAAGCAAGAAGATTTATTAGATAATCCTAAGTTTGATACCAACAAAAACAGGGTAGACAATCGAGAAAAACTACTCGATATACTCCTTGAAGCCGCTCAAAAAATGACTTCCGAAACCATCATAAACGGCTTAGAAAAACATAGTGTCCCTTACGGGAAAATAAGAGATATGCCTAGCGTTTTCGAGCAAGCGGAAGCAAAAGAAATGGTGGAGGAACACCTGATAGAAGGACAAAAAGTAAAAACGGTGAGAAGCATCGCCTTCAAAATCACCTCACCTTGAATGGCTTAAATATTTTAGGATAAGCTACTAGAAAAATCCCGATAAAGAGCA
>JAHDBO010000404.1 GCA_020630355.1 Saprospiraceae bacterium | reverse complement strand
AAAAAAATTGAAAGTATTGAAAATTGCCTGTATTTTTGACATGATTTTAGAACAAGAAAGTCTTCAAAAGCCAATTTATTCATTATGAATTCTATTCAAACCATTCTAAACAGCCCAAGGCTGAATAAAGAGCTAAAAGCGGTTGCTGAAAAAGTGCTACGAAAAGAGCGTATTTCGTCGGAGGAAGGTATTTTGCTATTTGAGAAGGGAGAATTGGGTTTTCTGGGAGCTTTAGCCAATCATATCCGCAATGAAAGACATGGGGATAAGACTTACTTTAATCGCAATTTTCATCTGGAACCGACTAATGTCTGCTTGTACACTTGTACCTTTTGTTCTTATTCCCGTTTGATCAAAAAACGTTCGGAAGGCTGGGAATATACGATGGAAGAAATGATGGACATCATCAAAAAGTACGATGATGAACCCGTCACCGAAGTGCATATAGTAGGGGGGGTATTGCCGCAGTACGATTTGAAGTTTTATACTGACCTGTTCAGAGCCATCAAGGCGCATCGTCCCGATTTGCATGTCAAGGCATTGACGCCTGTGGAGTACCACTATATTTTCAAAAAAGGAAAAGTCAGCTATGCCGAGGGAATGAAATTGATGAAAGAAGCGGGTCTGGATTCTATGCCAGGTGGCGGAGCGGAGATTTTTCACCCCGAAATCAGGGACCAAATCGCTGGTGGTAAATGCTCTGGTCAGCAGTGGTTGGATATTCATGAAGAGTGGCACAAATTGGGGATGCGCTCAAATGCGACGATGTTGTATGGGCATATCGAGAAGTACTGGCACCGCATCGACCACTTGGATAAGTTGCGTGATTTGCAGGATAAAACGGGAGGCTTCCAGACGTTCATCCCATTGAAATTCAGGAATCAGAACAATCAGATGTCAGATGTTCCAGAGTCTACGGTCATCGAGGATTTGAAAATGTATGCGGTGGCTCGGATTTATCTGGATAATTTCGACCATGTAAAAGCCTACTGGCCGATGATTGGCCGCAACACGGCGCAAATGCTCCTAGGATTTGGTGTGGATGATATCGACGGTACGATTGATGATACGACCAAGATTTACTCTATGGCTGGCGCAGAGGAACAAACCCCTGCTATGAGCACCCGTGAATTGGTCAACTTGATTAAAAATGTTGGGCGAAAGCCCATAGAAAGGGATACTTTATATAATGTAGTGCAGGATTATACGGATGTCGAATTTGAGGAGGATAAGCAGTTCAGAGGTTACGTGTCGCTGCCAGTAGTAAATTAGGGTTTTTAGGTTTATATGGGTTTATGTTGGT
>JAHDBO010000403.1 GCA_020630355.1 Saprospiraceae bacterium | reverse complement strand
AAACGATGCATCCCGATACTGTCCGTAATCATGGATTTTTCAAAGCCACTCTCGATGTATTGGGCTAGGTGCTGCTCAATGCCCATAATGCGGTTGCGGAGTGCCAGAGCCTCGTACTGCTGAGAAATGGCAGCAGGGGCAAATTTCAATGGCTCGATGTCCAAACCAGAATACAAAATGTAGTTAATCGGCTTTGCTTTTGCTCCGAAGACCGACTTGACCAAAAGGTCGTACATCAAGGTCTGCACATAATGGCTGTGATTGATTTGATGGGCATTGGGCATGAAGAGTTTGCCCGATTTAAGCTCGACGATTGCCATGCCTTCTCCGTCTTGGTAGAACAAATCCAAACGCCCTTGCAAGCCATACCGCTCGGAGTAAAAACTGGGTTCTAGGAAGGACTTATCCGCTTGGATATTGCGCTCCTCGAAGCCTGTTTTGACCATTTGCTTGAGATTGAGGAAGTGTTTTTGGCTCTTGCCCAAGACCTCTCGCACTTCGCTATCGTGGAGGAGACTAATAGCGATTGGATTCAGTTTGAATACTTTTTGAAATAGCTCTTTGAAGGTCACTTCTGGATTGGCGACCAGTTCGTCCAAGTACATATTGGCGATGTTCCCCAGCATCAAGTGAGGCGAGCTTTTAAATGGTAAAAATTTCTTCAATAAATAACCAATAATCGTCGTGCCATCTGCTTGAAAACAGTTGGCGATGGCGGTCGCATCTATCAAATAATCGGGTTCTACGATGAAGGCTTTTGGGAAGTAAATGCCTGTTTGGTCTATCTCGATTTCTAGCAAATTGAGCGTGGTCGGAAAAGGAAATAAATCACCAATCCCATCGACGGATTTCTGAAATTCTTGTCGTAGTCCGTCATGTTCCAAATCAATCCAAATCGACTCGTCGGGTTGTTCCTCATCAATCGCTCGGAATCGCTGTTCCAGCTTTTCCAAGACAATCACTCGTGCAAAATCCTTTCTATCGGCGATGTTCCTTTGAGGGGGATTGTAGAAGCCTTTGGGTGGCAGCAACGCAGCTAAATCGGCTTCAGGTGTCGCTGTCGTAATCGCTTCAATCAAACTGGCTACTGCTTTCGCTCCAAGGGCTAGTTTTTCTTCGGCAGATAGCTTTGTTCTGCGCTGTTCTTTCTTGAAAGAATAGGTAAAAAACAGGCATTGCTTCGAGAGTTGATGGATGTGTCCTGCATAGGCAATCCTAGAATAAAAGGTCGAGAAACGCAGTTTTTCTTGACTGGTCAACTGCACATAAATCCTCGACAAAAGGGCTTGCACCGATTTTATTTT
>JAHDBO010000084.1 GCA_020630355.1 Saprospiraceae bacterium | reverse complement strand
AAAGCAGCTTACTGCGATTGAAATTTTGGAGTTGAAAAATTTACACTATTTTCACGTGCCTTTTGATAAATGGCTTTATAAGAGATTTTCAAAGAGTTTAGCTTTTCTAGCTTCACCTCTCAATCATCTTAAACAGTAGACATTATTCTATTTCCGTTTTTAGCAAAATCAAAAAGCTATAAAGTGATGGTTTTTAGTCTAATAATCTATATACTAATTACTAAAATCTGATTTTAGAATAAAATTAATTACCAAGTTATAAAATAACGTTTTATGAAAACAATGAAATTGTTGGTAGCCTTGATGCTATTTTCATTTGTACAATTGAACGCACAAGAAGAACCGCCAAAAGATTGGTTCCACATGGACGCTTCCAAAGATGGTTACAATGGGGTGAGTTCTCATGAGGTGTACAAAACGATTTTGAAAGACAAACAAGGAGAAGAAGTTATCGTTGCGGTAATCGATTCTGGTGTGGATGTCGAGCATGAGGATTTGGTTGGGAATATTTGGGTGAACAAAGGTGAAATCCCTGATAATGGAAAAGATGACGACGGAAACGGTTACATTGATGATGTAAATGGCTGGAACTTTATTGGTGGTGCTAATGGGGAAAACGTCAACCACGAAAATTTGGAGGTTGCTCGTTTGTACAAGAAGTATAAGGATATGTTCGGTGACCGCTCAAACGATAAAGGATTGAACAAGAAGCAGCGCAAGATGTTTGCGGAGTACTTGGTTGTAAAAGATGAAATCGAAAAAAGCAGGGGAAGAGCACAATCTCAGTTGGACTATGTAGCTGGTATTTTGAAAGGGGTGGATAAGGTGAAAGAATCTCTAGGTGCGAAGGCTTTCAATATGGACAACCTTGGTAAAGCAGCAGATAAAAAAGATGAGGACGTACAAAAAGCTTTGCCCTTCTTGATGCAGGCTGCTGGACAGGGGAAAACGGACTTTGCAGAAGTGGAGACAGCGATTCAAGATAGAATGAACGGAGCGGTAGAATATTTTGAAGGACAGTTGAAGTACCACTACAACCCAGATTTGAATACCCGTACGATTATTGGTGACAACTATGCTGACCAAACAGAGCGTTACTATGGCAACAACGATGTAGAAGGGCCAGATGCACTGCACGGTACCCACGTGGCTGGTATCATCGCTGCGGTTAGAAATAACGATGTAGGAATGGACGGTGTAGCGGGCAACGTGAAAATCATGTCTATCCGTACAGTGCCAGATGGTGATGAGCGTGACAAAGATGTAGCAAACGCTATCCGTTATGCGGTAGATAATGGAGCAAGTATTATCAATATGAGCTTCGGAAAGAGTTTTAGCTGGAATAAAAACGTAGTAGACAAAGCCGTAAAATATGCTGTGAAAAACGATGTGCTTCTAGTACACGCTGCTGGTAACGATGGCAAAGACATCGACAGCAAAAGCAATTTCCCGACGGATACTTATGCAAAGAGAGGTTGGTTCTCTCCTAAGAGTGCAACGAAAACTTGGATTGAAGTAGGTGCTTTGAATCACGCTAAAGGCGAAAACTTGGCAGCACCATTCTCTAATTATGGTACTAACAATGTAGACTTGTTTGCGCCAGGCATGGCGATTTATTCGACTTTGCCAGATAACGAGTATCGTAACTTACAAGGAACAAGTATGGCTGCTCCTGTCGTAGCAGGTGTGGCGGCAATGTTGCGTTCTTACTATCCAAAATTGAGTTCCGCTCAAATCAAGAACATCTTGATGCAATCTGTCGTTAAGAACAATGACCAAGTCATAAAGCCAGGTACAAAAGACGAAAAAGTAGCTTTCGGCAAACTGTCTGTAGCAGGTGGAATCGTCAATGCGAAGAAAGCAGTAGAAATCGCTGCTCGTACAAAAGGTAAACGCAAGGTGAAAAAGAAGGCTCCTAGGGCTTAAATAAGCGCTGAAATTGAAATATAAAAAAACCGAATCCTAGTCCTAGGGTTCGGTTTTTTATTGTTTTTATTCGGCTAATGAAAAATAAAAAAGCCATAAAGTGTCGGTCTTTAATCTTATATCTAAAGACTAAAATCCAATATCTAAAATCTATTTGTTAAAACATACTCGCTTGGTTCTCTGGAATTTTGACTTCTTTTTCTGTGTTTTGATAGGGGACATCTGCAATATACCGCTTGATGATTCTCAATTTATGGGTATATCTGTTTTTATCAATATTAAAAATACCGTAGTGGTCTAAGCGGTCTATTCTCACCCTTCCGCTAGCATGTAAGATTTGATTGTCGGGTAGGATGATGCCGACGTGTGTAATCCTTCCCTTTTTATTTTCAAAATAAGCTAAATCAGCGACCTGTGAGAGTTCTATAAAGTCAATCGACTTGCCTTGGGTGACCTGTTGGGAAGCATCCCTCAAAAGCTGGATGCCCGCCATCTTGTAAACGGTTTGGGTCAGCCCCGAACAATCGATACCAAAGGGGGAACGCCCACCCCATAAATACGGCGCAAAGAGGTATTTTCTAGCAATTTTGATGATGAGTTCAGGAGTCGATTGTCCAATCTGGGGCGTGATGACTTGACCAGAATAAGAATATTTTTTCAAACCGATTGAGAAGCGCAAACCATCAAAAGAGGGGAGTGTACTACCTAGGAGAAGCGGCTGAAAATGGTCGTCCGTCATGGCAGGCTGGCAGAGTTCAAGTGCATAGGATGGTAGTTGGTGTACGACGCCCTCATCAATGGGCTGTAACTGTTTATAATCCATCCAACCGACGTAATTGTCCCAGGTACAGCGCACTTTTGCCCAATTCCCTTTTTTCAAGAGCATTTCCACCGTTTCACCAAATAAAACCTGAGAGACCATTTCGCTCTTATCAGCGCTGGAACTTCTCAAAGGGGCGATACTTACGGTACAAATGCAGTAATGCATGAAGAAAGCTTTTTCCAAAAATAATAAAAGGCTACAATAAGCCGTTCCAAAATCGTTATAAATAGAGAATAAATTTAACTTTGCGGAAAGTACGTTCAAATCGTTTTGAAAATACAGTTGGAACTGCTCCATTGATGTGAAGAATAATGCTTACTGGATGAAAAAGAGCTTATACCTTTTATTATTGTGCTTGTTGACACTACAACTTAGTGCACAAGACACTCATTTTACTCAATTTTATGCTGCACCACTTACGCTGAATCCTGCATTAGCAGGGGCTTTTGACGGTACTTTTCGTGCTTCAGCCATCTACAGAGACCAATGGAGAGGAAGTCTGGACAGGCCATTCCAAACATTTGGAACGGCATTAGATATGCGTTATAAAGTGGGGCGAAGCCTACAATATAATGATGCGGTTGGAATCGGCATTTTGATGTTTTCGGATAGAGTGAAAGAGATTGATTTCAATAATACGCAGCTTTCGGTTTTTGGAGCGTATCACAAAGCACTCGATGTGAATGATAGGCAGATTTTGTCTATCGGGTTTCAGGCAGGATTTGGTCAGCGAAATATCAATTTTGAAGACATAACTTTTGGAGACCAGTTCAATGGTATCGACGGTTATTCTAATCCGACCGATGAGGAACTGCCAGAAGGGAATATCAGCTATGGAGACGTATCTGTGGGTTTATTCTATTTGTTGACGACTTCCGATGACTTTTCTTTTCACATAGGGGGTACGATTCATCATTTCAATGAACCCAATATCTCTTTTTATAAAAGTATTGGGGTTGAAGAAAAACTATTCATTCGTTATTCGGCCCAGTTAGGCTTTACGATTAATTCAGGAGAACGCTTGAAGTTGTTGCCAAGATTGCTCTTCTCTAAGCAAGGGCCTCACATGGAAGGAAATGCTGGTCTAAATGCAAGATTTGCAATGTCTGATTTCAATGCCTCGGCGATTCACATCGGTTCATGGGTGCGCCCAGTTGCTTATGATGAAGATAATTTTGATTTAGATGCAGTCGTATTCTTGGCAGGATTTGAGTTTCAGAATATTCTGTTTGGATTGAGCTACGATTTAAACGTTAATCATATTCAAAATTACCGAGGCGGACAAAATGCATTTGAGTTGTCTATCGCTTATTTAGGGGCTTATGAAAATGAATCCGTCCTATGCCCTGTGTTTTAATCGAAAAATGCTAGCAGTCTGACTATCGTTTTTGAAGATTCTAAACTATTTTTATAAATAGAATAATGTCTATTAAAACGATAATATCTAGCCATGATACGATTGGTTTTCTTTATAGTCATGTTGTTCATTGCTGTATTTTCAGCAGGAGGATTAGTATATATGATATTTCGATTTTTATCAAATTTGAATCCTGGCAGAAAAAAAATCAGCGAGGATATTGATGCCATGCGAACAGAGATTGAGCAGTGGTATAAAGATTTGGTGCCTTGGGACGCAGAGGAAATGAAATTATTATCCTTTTCGCAAATCAATCAAAGCATCAGCAAGCGCTTTGGAAAAACCGCCAAGGGAATTTTTACTTCAATCTATCACGAGCCACTTTTTGCTTATGCGTATAAAAAATATTTTGCGTCAAGCAAGACAAGCATCTTATATGCTCGCACTTCACATCATGAGTATGTGTATAAAATCAATAACAAGCAAACGACTATTTTGATTGACAATCAAAAAGTTGGGGTTTTGGATGAGAATGGTGCTTTGCGTGGCGGAAAGAATAATCGCCTACTAGCAAGAATCAACAGAAGTAATGAATTGTATTCTCCCGTTATGGTCAACAATAGGGAAGTAGCTAGCCTAGTGAACCCTTCGTTATCAGGTCGGGAAACCCCTCGCGCACTTGAGTTTGTACATGATATGGCACCGAAGGAGGAAGCTGTTTTCTTATCTTTAGCTATACATGAGTTGGTTATGCGAGAAATTGTGTAGTTTTATTTAGCCTTTCCAAGTATTTCCTTTTTATTGTTTTTTGAATGAAGAACCTTCATGGTGTCCATAGCTCCATGTCCGTTCTATTTATATTTTAAATATAGCTCCATGAAATTGTGGGACAAAGGATATACGATTAATAATGTAGTCGATCGTTTTACGGTGGGTAAAGACCGTGAACTGGATTTGAAATTGGCAAAATATGACGTGCTGGGCAATCGGGCACACGCGCAAATGCTGGCGCATATCGGTCTGTTGAGCGAAACCGAATTGAAGGATATTGAAGCAGGGCTGGAGGCATTGTTGTTAACGATTGAGGCAGGTGATTTTGTGATAGAAGAACAGTTTGAAGATGTACATTCTAAAGTAGAATATGAATTGGTCAAACGAATAGGGGAGGCAGGGAAAAAGATACATACCGCTCGCTCCCGTAATGACCAAGTACTCGTGGATTTGCATTTGTTTGCGAAAGCAGAGCTAGCAGAATTGAAGGGCCTGACGAAGCAATTGTTCGATACCTTGATTGGCTTGTCTCGCCAATATAAAGACAATTTGCTCCCAGGGTATACGCACATGCAGGTGGCGATGCCCTCTTCTTTTGGCTTGTGGTTTGGGGCTTATGCGGAGAGCTTGATTGATGATGTCATTTTCCTGAATGCAGCTTTCAAGGTCGCTGACCAAAACCCGCTTGGCTCCGCAGCAGGTTACGGCAGTTCTTTTCCTATCAATCGACAAAAGACGACCGATTTGCTAGGCTTCGAGACGATGAAGTTCAATGTCGTGGCGGCACAAATGAGTCGTGGGAAATTGGAAAAAAGTATGGCATTTGCTATGGCGTCTCTAGGAGGCACGCTGTCCAAATTCGCTTCTGATGTCTGCTTGTACATCAACCAGAATTTTGGCTTTATCAGCTTTCCCAAGGAACTGACGACTGGTTCTAGTATCATGCCCCACAAAAAGAACCCAGACGTCTTCGAATTGATACGGGCGAAGTGTAATAAAATCCAGAATCTTCCTAACGAAATCATCCTCTTGACGAATAACTTGACAAGCGGCTATCATCGAGATTTTCAATTGTTGAAAGAAAGCCTGATGGATGCCCTCGATACCTTGAAAGATTGCTTGGAGGTTTGTGATTTTATGCTGCAGCATATCCAAGTGAATCCAGATATTATGGATAAACCCATCTATGATCATCTCTATACCGTGGAGTCCGTCAATAAAATGGTTTTGGCTGGACAAACGTTTCGAGATGCTTACAAGGAATTGGGACAACAAATCGAAGCCGGCAATTACGTTCCCGAAAAAGAAATCCGACACAGCCACGAAGGCAGCATCGGAAATCTTTGCCTAGAGGAGATTGTTAAAAAGATGCAAGTTCAACTCTAGTCGTATTGGTCAGATACTCATTATCAATTGCTCCTACACATCATACTTAAACAAATCCAAGGCATCGATAATCTGAATCAATTTTGAGCCGTAGTTAGGGTCTTTGGAGTAGCCTGCTTCTTGAAGCCCTTTCGCCCAATCCTTGTAATTGTTTTTGCCTAGCTCGTTGAGGTGCTTATATTTTTCGGTTTGCATCAATTTGCTGTGCGCACGGAAGTTGGCCCAGGCGCTTTGGTATTTTTTGTAGAAATCTTTGTGGCTGTCTCCCTTGAAGTTGGCGCAATGGCTTTTTTTGCATATACGCTTCGTACATTTGATGCCGAAGTGATTGTTGGCTTTTGATGCCTTTGCGTTTTGCCCTGCATCGCTTTCTAGGAGGGCTTGCGCCAATTTAAGACTAGCAGGGATGCCAAACTTCTTGGCTTCTGTTTGTGCGACCTTCGCAAATCGCTTGACGTATTTCTGGCAAGCTTCTTTGCCGACTTTAAGTTCTGTTCCTGTCAAATCATTTTGTGGAAACAAAGCTTTCAAGTGCTGGTGCTCTGAAGACCAGTGTGCGCTAGAGGAAGTACTAGAAGAACCAAAAAAACTGGCAAGACCAGATTTGGATGTAGTCTCAGTGGCATGACCGGTTTGTACCGCTTTATAATCGTTCACCGCTAGACTGCTCGCCATAGCGGAGGGGCTGTTCATATTGAGCTGGATATTGATGTCTTTGGTGAAAACCAAATAAAGTGCCAGGCAAGCCAAGACACTTCTAAACCAATACCGATCGACCCAGTCAATCCCTTGTAAAACGTTCATTCGGACAAAATGCTTAATTTGTGTGATGGTATGATACATGACTTTATTTTTATGGTGAAACAGTATGTTTGATTATTTAAAACAAATTTAAAACAAAAAGTTCTAATTAATCAAATTATGGATGTATGTATTTTAGTGATAAATTGTATTTAAAATTATTATTTAATTGAAAAACAATAGATTATGAACACAAAAAATGTTTTAAAAATTTGTTTTTTTGTTTGCTTTCTTTACTCTTGTAACGCACCAGAGCCTGTGAAGCCAATAAAACAGACCAAAGAAACAGGGGACAAAATGGAAAAGCGCCTAGGGAAATATGTTCCCGTAGATTTGAAAACGGATGTTGCCCAGTTGGCAGACAGGCATAAAAAGATGATTCCAATCCTAGTGGAAGCTGCTCAAATTATGGATGATTTGTTTTGGTATGAATCCTACGGAGACAAGGCCGCTTTACTAGGAGCAAATACGGATGAGGCGACCCAAAAATTCATCAATATCAACTACGGCCCTTGGGATAGATTGGATGGTAATGCGCCTTTTATCGACGGCGTAGGAGAGAAGCCACTAGGGGCAAATTACTATCCTAAGGATATGAGCAAAGAAGAATTTGAAGAGAGCGATCTAGAGAAAAAAGCCGATTTGTACACCTTTATTCGTCGGGATGAGGCTGGCAAATTGAAGGCGGTTCCTTATCATGTCCAGTTTAAAGAGCAGGTTGAGAAAGCTTCTGCTTTGTTGAAGCAGGCGGCAGACTTGGCAGAAGAACCTGGCTTGAAAAAGTATTTGACCTTGCGTTCTCAGGCCTTATTGAACGATGATTATCAGCCGAGCGATATGGCATGGATGGATATGAAAGATAATGCATTGGATGTAGTCATTGGTCCGATTGAAACTTACGAAGACCAATTATTCGGCTACAAAGCCGCCCACGAAGCCTATGTTTTAGTGAAAGACATGAACTGGAGTGCCCGTTTGACAAAGTACGCTGCTTTCTTGCCAGAGTTGCAGAAAGGTTTACCTGTGGAGGCTAAATACAAAGCTGAAAGTCCTGGTAGCGACTCGGATTTGAACGCTTATGATGTGGTCTATTA
>JAHDBO010000083.1 GCA_020630355.1 Saprospiraceae bacterium | reverse complement strand
TCATTCATCACCCATCCTTTATGAACCGCCTTAGCAAAGAAACGAGTCCTTATCTTCTACAGCATGCTCACAATCCCGTAGACTGGTATCCTTGGGGCGAGGCCGCATTTGCGAAAGCAAAAGCAGAGGACAAACCCGTCTTGGTTAGTATAGGTTATTCGACTTGTCATTGGTGCCACGTCATGGAGCGAGAGTCTTTTGAAAACGAGGAAACGGCTGCTTTTATGAATGAGCATTTTGTGAATATTAAAGTGGATAGAGAGGAGCGGCCAGATGTGGACCAGATATATATGGAGGTGGTGCAAGCTGTGAGCGGTTCTGGAGGTTGGCCTTTGAATTGTTTTTTGACGCCTGAACGAAAGGCGTTTTATGCAGGGACTTACTTCCCACCAGAGCCAGCGTATAAACGACCTTCTTGGAGACAGGTTCTGGTTAATATTTTGAATGCCTTTCGGCAAAAAAGAGAGGTAGTCGAATCGCAAGCAGACCGACTCTTGGAGACCATCAAAAATTCGGACGGACATTTTTTTGATGAAAAGCTAGCAAGGAAAGATGCGGGTTTCAATCGGGTACAAGTCGATAATATTTTTCATAGCCTGAAAGAGCGTTTCGATACGGTGGAGGGCGGCTTTGGCTCTGCGCCAAAATTTCCGAACACGATGAATCTGCGTTATCTACTGCACTATGGTCACTTTACAGGGAATGAAGCGGCGATTAATCATCTCTATCTCTCCTTGGATAAGATGATAATGGGCGGGATATATGACCAGATTGGCGGTGGCTTTGCTCGATATGCGACGGATAGCGGTTGGCTGGTGCCTCATTTTGAAAAGATGCTCTATGACAATGGGCTTTTAGTGTCCTTACTGTCGGATGTGTATAAATTTTCCGCTAAGGAGATCTATAAAGAAACGATAGAAGAGACGCTGGGCTTCGTGTTGAGAGAAATGACCTCGGAAGAGGGTGGCTTTTATGCGGCATTGGATGCGGATTCGGAAGGCGAAGAAGGGAAATATTATGTTTGGCAAAAAACGGATTTGGAGGCACTGCTAGGGGAGGACTTTCCGATGATTTGCGATTTTTATGGTGTCTGTGATAGGGGGAATTGGGAAGGGAAGACCATCTTTTGGCGGCGGCATTACAAGGAGGCTTTCGCCAAAAAATACGAATTAACGATTGATGCGCTCAATGAAAAGCTGGATAAAGTTAAAGACATATTATATATAGAAAGAGAAAAGAGGGTGCGCCCTGGTCTAGATGATAAAATTTTATTGGACTGGAATGCTTTGATGTGTACGGGGTTTGCAAAGGCGTACCAAGCGCTGGGGGAGAGGTCGTACAAGGAGGTAGCTGTTCGGAATATAGATTTCCTACTAGAAAAGTTCAAAAAATCGGAAGACGGTCGATTATTTCACACATATAAGGATAGAGTAGCAAAATATGATGCCTTTCTGAATGATTACGCTTATTTAATCGAGGCATTATTGGAGGTTTATGGCATTACCTTCGAGGAAAAATATTTGGCGAAAGCCAAAAAGTATACAGAATACGTGCTCGCACACTTCTGGGATGAAGAGAAAGGAAATTTCTTTTTCACTTCGGATGAACAGGAAGATGTTTTACTCCGCAAGAAAGATATGTTTGATGGGGCAATGCCCTCAGGTAATTCGGTAATGGTACAGAATATGCAACGTTTAGCTTTGTTGTTGGATATACCAGAATGGAAAACGAAAGCACAATGGATGCTCAATGGGATGGTATCGTCCACGCAACGATATTCGACTTCTTTTGGTGTCTGGTGCTTAGGACTTATGCACGAGGTTTTTGCAACGAATGAAATTGCCATTCTAGGAGAAAAAGCATTAGAAATGGCGAAGGAAGTTAACAAGCAATTCATTCCCAATAAAGTTATCATGGCGACGTTGGAAGAGAAAAGCGATTATCCTTTATTAAAAGGACGTTTTGTGGTAGGGGAGACGCAAGTGTTCTTATGTAAAGACTATACTTGTCAACAACCTGTAGCTTCTGTATCGGCATTGATGGAACAATTATAAAATAAAGCCTATGAAGTATTTCTCGATTCTAATTCTGTTTATAGTGGTTTTTCTCAATAAAACTTCAGGGCAGCAGGCGGCTCAATACAGTATGTATATGCTCAATCCTTATGAAGTGAACCCAGCTTACGCAGGAGTGGGAGAGCGGCTTCAGGTCAATGGTGTTTTTAGGAAACAATGGACGGGACTGGAAGGAAGTCCCACAACCCAATCTGTAAATGTGCATTTTCCCCTATTTTATCTGAGTGGGGGAGTTGGTCTGCGTTTTGAGAACGATGTGATTGGGGCGGAGCAAAGCACCAAAGCCTTATTGTCTTTCAATTATCAGTACGAAGTAGGTGATTTTGGCAAATTGGTGCTTGGTGCTTCTGGGGGGATGTTGCAGAAGCGTTTAGATGGAAGATTGCTGCGTTCACCAGAAGGGGTTTATGAAGGGGGGACATTTACGCATAATGACCCCGAATTGCCCGAAGGGCTAGTTCGGGATATAGTACCTGTTTTTGATGTTGGGGTGCTTTTGAAGGGAAAATTGTTTGAAATTGGCCTTTCGGCAAATAATATATCAGAACCAAATATCGTACTCGAAACAATGAATGTCACGAATTTGCTTTTGAAGAGAAATTATTTTCTTACTTTTGTTACTGACCTTGAATTGAGCGAAAACGTTCGCGTACGCCCCAGTGCTTTATTTAAGTCAAATGGGGTTCAAGTCCAAGGAGAATTTTCAGTACTCTTACAATATGGAGAGAATATTCTCGGAGGGGTGTCTTGGCGAGGTTATAATGCAAATACATCAGATGCTATTGCTTTGATAGCAGGGTTGAAAATCACTGGACAATTGAGATTAAGTTATGCTTTTGATATTGGAATGTCTTCTTTAAATACAGCACACCAAGGAAGCCATGAAATACAGCTTAATTATGAGTTGGACAAAGTGATTGGCAAAGGAAAACAGGAAAAGATTATCTACAATCCTAGATTTTTATGAAAAAGATGTCTTTTTTCCCTGAATCTATACTATGGAGCATCTAAGTAACGTTAAAAAAGCGCTATTTTACACCAATCTTAAAAGAAACGGGTAGAAAGCATACTGTGAACTTTTATATTTATTCTCAAGAATTTATATTTGAGCGCTTATAATTGGAGAAAAACTCAAGTGACAATATGAAAAGGCTATCGAAATCCTTATTTTATCTAATGTTATTGGTTATTGTACTAGCTTCTTGTGGAAAGAAGGAGTCTGGACAACTTATTGGCGTATTGGATCGCCCAAAGTGGAAAGGTATCAATCCTTATGGTATGGTATATATACCGTCAGGTACACTTCACGTTGGAGCCGGTGACCAAGACGTAAGAAGTACATTCGTACAAAGACCAAAAGCAGTATCCATTGTAGGTTTCTACATGGATGACACCGAAATTACAAACAATGAATACCGTCAGTTTGTGAATTGGGTCAAAGATTCTATCGTTCATAGTTGGTTGGATCATTACGTAGAAGATGATTTTGGCAACCAATTTATTGATTGGGATGAAGAAATTGACTGGACAGACGAAACGGTCAATGATTTGTACTACCAAGGCGATATGGCGATAAAATCGAAAGAGATTAACGTCGAAAAGATGGTATATGAGTACAAGTGGAGAGATTGGCAACGCATGGCTCATGACCCAGACCCGAATAATAGGGCAAAATACTTGAAGCGAGACAAAGTACAGGTGTATCCTGATACGATGTGTTGGATTCGTGATTTTGCTTATTCGTACAATGAGCCAATGACTAGAAATTACTTTACCCACCCTGCTTATGATGACTATCCAGTCGTTGGGGTGAGTTGGAAAATGGCTAACGCTTTCTGTGATTGGAGGTCGAAATTGTGGGACGCTTACAATGACTCCTCTATCAATACAGAAACCTTTAGCTTACCTACAGAATATGACTGGGAGTATGCTGCTCGAGGTGGCAAAGATTTAGCTCCATATCCTTGGGGAGGATACTATTTAAGAAATTCCAAAGGTTGTTTATTGGCCAACTTCAAGCCAGGTCGTGGAAATTATCCCGAAGACGGTGGGTTGTTCACTGTTAGAGCAGATGCTTATTTCCCGAACGACTATGGCTTGTATAATATGGCTGGTAACGTGGCTGAATGGACTATTTCTTCATTTGATGAAAATGCAGGTTCCTTCATCCACGATTTGAATCCAGATATGCGATATGATGCCTTGGACGATGACCCGATTGCTCTGAAACGTAAAGTAATTAGAGGTGGTTCTTGGAAGGACATCGGATATTTCCTTCAAAATCACGTCCGTCACTGGGAGTTTCAAGATACAACGAAAAGCTATATCGGCTTTAGATGTAGATTGACTTTCATGGGACGCTCTCTTAATGATTTCAACTAGGATTTCATTTATTATTTGAATATGCATTCACATTTTTATGTGACTGAGGATTTCTTGCAGGTACTTATGTACCATAGGAAGCCCCCTCTTTTTGTGTACTAGGCTCCAAATAAATCAACATATTTCTAAGCTATTTCTATTAAAAATATTAGTTTAACTAACCTACAAAAGTTTTAAAATGGCAATTTTTCATTCATCATGGTTTAAATACCTAAAAAACTTCATCATTGGTGTCGGTGCTGCTATCGTACTACTTGGTGCTTTGGCGAAACTACAGTCTTATGATTGGAAGATTTTTGGTATGGATTTGATTGACTTCGGTCTGTATTTGGAGGCAGGTATGTTCTTCCTATTGGGGGTAATACCACCCGAAAAAGAATATTACTGGGAAAAATTATATCCTGGATTAGATAAGTACGATTCTAATGTATCTGCGATTCTTCCAGATGCAGCTTCTTCAAGCGAATCATTGCCTGGTCTGAACGGAGATAGAGTCGATGAGCAATTAAGTGGAATGTTAACCGAATTGCAAACAATGTCAAGAAGTATGTCTTCTTTGAAAGCGTTGCAAGAAGCGGATTTCTCTGGTGTAAGTGACCAGATAGGTAAGGTCAATCAATTCTACTCTAGCTTGAATGATGCTATGGCAAATATCCATGACTCGCTAGAGGATACGAAGCAGTACAAAGAACAACTGTCTGCATTAAATAGAAATTTAGGTTCATTGAACTCTGTATATGGAAATATCTTGGGTGCAATGACAAACATCGGTAAATAATAAGCTAGCCCTCGGGTAAACTTTATTTGTTCATTTTATAAAACAATAAAGCAATATGTCCATTCCAAAGGAACCGCGGCAGCTGATGATTAACCTGATGTATCTGGTACTCATGGCGCTGCTAGCGTTGAACGTATCTGCGGAGGTAATGAATGCGTTTTTTGATATTGATAAATCTTTAACAAAATCAAACGACCTTCAAACCAAAGCGATTTCTGAGACAAGAAAAGGTATCCAACCTTTATTAGATAAAAAGCCAAAACTTAAAGAACCTTTGAACGAAGGTTTGGATAAGGTAACAGCCATTACTTCTGAGTTCATTGGTTATGTAGAAGCTATTAAAGACACTCTAATTGACAATGGAGGTAACCACAATGGAGGGGTTGATGATGGTGACTACAAACAAGATAAGAACGGCAAAGCGACCAATAAGCCAAAGGGGATGAAGAATAAAGACTTCACCACTCGTTTGATGGTGAAGGAGGATGGCCCTCAATATGGCAATAAGTTAGAAGCTCAAATTAGCGAAACTAGGCAAAAATTGATTGAGGTTTATACCAATACAATCAAGGCCTGTGCTACAGAAGCTAAATTGAAAGATGACGAGGTGGCGAGTAGAATCCAGAGTTTTACGGATAATATCACTCTAGCAGTTGATTCTAGTTGGACGAAAACAGACAAGGCTTCGTGGGCAGAGTACAAATTCAAACAAATGCCATTAGCGGCTTGTATCCCTACTTTGACCAAACTCCAAGCCGATGCAAAGAATGCGGAGACTTCAATGGTGAATGACTTGGCTCAACTAGTGGGTGGTCGTGAAATCAAATTGAATAAATTCTTCCCAGTAATGAACGCTAAAAAGGGTTACGTTATCAAGGGAGAGAAATTTGAGGCAGAAGTAGCGATTGGTGCATTTTCAGATGAATTTGCCAAGTCAGCGAAAATTTCTGTAAACGGTCAAAATATACGTCTGAACGGTGGTAAAGGTACTTTTACAGAGACTGCCAATAGCATTGGTAAGAAGAAACTCAGAATGAATGCAACCGTAATCAACCCACTTTCTGGTGAAAAGATGACCGGTTCTTCTGAATTTGAATATGAAGTAGGATTGCGTTCTGCCAACGTTTCTGCTACGAAGATGAATGTATTTTATGTTGGTGTAGATAACCCAGTAGCATTGACAGCGAGCGGTGTTTCTTCTAACCAATTGAAAGCATCTTGTGCAGGTGGCGGGTGTACGATGTCAGGTAGTGGACCTACTAGAACCGTAAGGGTATCTCAAGTTGGAAGAGAAGCGGTAATTACCTTGTCAGGAGGTGGTCTTATCGCCTCTAAGTTCCCTTTCCGTGTCAAGCGTATTCCTGATCCAGTGCCATGTTTTAAGCCTGGTGGCGAGTCCTCTGGTTCTATGCCAAACGGTTCGTTCAAGGCAAGAGGTGGTATTTTGGCGGATTTGAGGAATTTCGATTTTGATGCACGTTGTAATGTGGCAGGTTTTGATTTGACAAAACAAGCGAAAAGAGCTGACCCTGTAACGGCTAATAACCCTGGTGCTAGATACTCAGGAAGAGCTGCGAATTTGGTGAATTCGGCTAAGCCAGGTGATGTTTATTACTTCGATAATGTTCGTGTAAAATGTCCAGGCGATAAAGCGACTCGTAAGTTGCCAAGTATGGTTTGGAAAATTAGATAATCTCACATACTAGCAATAAAGAAGAGCACGTTTTTAAGTAGAAAAAATATATGGTGATGAAGATATTATTCAGATTTTCTTTTCTAATGATTTTTGCATTCGGTCTGTTTTTGACAGATGCATCTGCTCAAGTACCAACAGGTGGCTCGGTAGAAACTGAGTCTGAGTCTGAAGCAGACGAAGACGCACCCCTAGATGATATTGTAGAACGTACATTGACTTATGAGCGTCGTGTGATGCCTTATGAGCCTATCCGTGAAGCAGATATCTTTTGGGAAAAAAGAGTTTGGCGAGTTATTGATGTTCGTGAGAAAATGAATAAGCCTTTTTCTTATCCTCAACGTCCATTGATAAATATATTCATGGAAGGCGCTACAAACGGTAACATTACCGTTTATGGAGCGGAAGATGATAGGTTTACGGCTAAATTAGACCCAGGAGAAGCGGCAGCTATGGGTGCTGCGGTCGATACGGTAATTACCTTCGATCCTGAGACTTACGAAGAGGAAATCAAAATCGTTAGAAATGATTTGAACCCTGAGGATATCAAGCGTTTTCGTATCAAAGAGGTATGGTTCTTCGATGAGGAGAGTTCTACCTTAAAAGTTAGAATCCTTGGAATTGCTCCATTAAGGGAAGTATTCGATGAAAATGGAAATTTCCGTTATGAGCAACCTATGTTCTGGATTTACTATCCAGAAGCACGTAAAATTCTTTCTAAAGAAAGGGCTTATAACCCTCTGAACGATGCTGCTCCGATGACTTGGGAAGATATTTTCGAAATGCGGTTTTTTTCCAGCTTTATCTATAAATCATCAAATGAGTATGATAGACGTCTGGAAGATTATCTATCTGGTGTCGATTTATTGCTAGAAGCAGAAAAGTTGAAAAACGAAATCTTCAATTTCGAGCATGACCTTTGGTCTTACTAATCGAAAGAAGTTTCTAAATATAAAAAAGCCCCAGAAGATTTTCTTCTGGGGCTTTTTTATATTTTCATCTGTATTTAATGTACAGATGGAACTTACCACGAAAACGGTTAAAACCGTTCCAAGTTAGGCTATTTCTTCATTTCTACCGTTCCAACAGCAGGCTTAAAGAATGATTGCGAATCTGTTTGTATTGCGCAACTTGGATTATCTACTATAAAAAACTGGTCATATAAAGTTGGACGAGCCCTCATATTTGGGTTTACTTGAGAAAGATGATCGAATAGCTAACAATGGGAAACCACTTTAAGGAGAAGTCAGGGTTTATATTGAGGAACATAGAACATGAGTCATCCCGAATTTTAAAATTCAGGAAAA
>JAHDBO010000402.1 GCA_020630355.1 Saprospiraceae bacterium | reverse complement strand
ATAAGTCTGACAATTACAGTGGATAAACTTAAACATAAATATCCGATAATAAAACCTACCTTTAAGCCAGGAACCAATAATAATAAAATGGCGCAGCATCCACCATCGTTGCGGGAAGAAATCCGTACTGAAGATATGTGGAAATTGATGTGGAAATTGACCCCTGTGGCGGTCATTGCCATGTCTATCAACAGCATCAATACCTTTGTGGATGCGCTATTTATCGGGCAATTCCTAGGAGAAAAAGCCCTAGCAGCCGTTTCTCTTGCTTTTCCGCTTTCCTTTTTCGCCAATGCTTTTGCAGCCATGTTGGGCATAGGGGGCGCTTCTTTATTGAGTATTTCTATCGGTAATAAAAATTACGATTTTCAACGCAAAATCTTTGGGACGGTCGCCTTATTGGCGATTATCGTTTCCATATTGCTGACACTTTTTGGGTGGACATTTGCGGAGGATATGATTGCTTCGATGGGTGGTGAAGGGGAAGTCCTCCGGCTCGGAACGAGCTACTACGGTACGATTGTCTTGGGTTCGATTTTCCAAATTTTTGCGGTAGCGGCGAATATGCTCATTCGGGCAGAAGGAAAGATACAGACGGCGATGTATATCGCTATGTTTTCTGTGATTTCCAATATGGTTTTAAATCCATTCTTTATTGGCTATCTCGGTATGGGCATTGAAGGTGCAGCGATTGCTACGATTATTTCAATGATCCTTTTCACAGTACTTGACCTTTGGTATTTCTACAGTAAGAAGACGTCTTATGAGATAGATTTGAGCTACTTCAAGTTGGATAAAGCCTTGGTTCGCCCTATCTTGACAGTTGGTGTCTCCGCTATGATGTTGCAGTTGATGTTCATCGTACAGCAGGTGACCGTTTTCAAAATGATAGACATTTATGGTAATGATTGGGATATTGCTTTTATGGGGGCTTGCTATCGGGTATTGATACTGATGCTAGTACCTGGCTTCGGGTTTTCTTCGGCGATGCAACCTGTTTCGGGCATCAATTATGGTGCGGGTGACTATGCCCGTGTCAAAGAATCCTTCTATAAATTTGCGCTAGGTAGTACGATTTTGACCACGATTCTACTGGTCACTTTCCTAAGTTTCCCACATCAAATCCTAGGACTGATGCTGCCCAATGCTGAATTTTCAGCACAGGACATTATGAACTTCCGCATCATGATTTCGCCTGGCTTTATGTTTTCGGTTTTCTTTATGGGAATTGTGCTATATCAATCTATTGGTAATGCCAAAGTTGCGGGTAGCGTCATGCTGCTCCGAGAGATTGTTTTCTTTATTCCTTTCGTGGTTATTTTCCCGATGTATTGGGG
>JAHDBO010000082.1 GCA_020630355.1 Saprospiraceae bacterium | reverse complement strand
GAATCAAGGGCCTTATCAATTGAGGGGCGCAGATGGAGAACGCTTTGTCATCGTCTTAGCAGGCACGGAGAAAGTGTATATGGATGGGGTTTTATTGACGAGGGGATTGGAAGAAGACTATGTGATTGATTACAACAGAGGGGAAATTAGTTTCACCCCAAACCGCCTGATGACCAAGGATATTCGGATTATCGTCGAATTTGAATATTCTGACCAAAACTATACCCGCTCACTATATGCTTTTGATTCAGAATATTCGGTCAAGAACTGGGATATCCGATTTAATTTGTATTCAGAACAAGATTCTAAAACATCCTCTATACAGCAAGAATTAACGGACAGTGACCGACAAAATCTAGCTGCTGCTGGCGATAATATTGCCAATGCCTTTGGCTCTGGCATCCAGAATTTTGAAGAAGGGGCAGGGAGGATAGGTTATGTTCTTAATGATACGACCTATGTGCAGAACGGCGTCACAATTGCTGATACCGTCTTGGTCTATGAGCCCAATGAAAGTTTAGCTGAGGCCACTGCTCGGTTTTCTTTTGTAGGTGAAAATAATGGCTTTTATAGACAATCTTTTTCAGCTGCTAACGGTCGGGTCTACGAGTGGGTCGCTCCACTTGCCGACGGTACTTTGCAAGGTGATTTTATGCCTGTGATTCGCCTGATTGCGCCCGAACTAAAACAAATGTACGCCCTAGGAGCGACTTATAAAATCGGAAAAACAGGCAAGATAAATATGGAGGGAGCGATTAGTCGCAATGACATTAACCGATTTTCTTCGATTGATGATGAAGACGATGCAGGGCTGGCTTTCAATCTAGGTTTTGAACAACGCTTCAATATTTCCCGAAAGGTACCCAAACTACTAGAAGAAGAGGATGTCGATAGTCTCCAAGCCCAAGTGAAGCCGCTTTACTTGGATATAAGAGGGAGTTATGAGTTTAAACAAGACCGCTTTTTACCTTTGAATCCTTATCGAAAACCAGAATTTGTGAGGGATTGGAACGTGAATACCAACGCTACGCAACGCAATGAACATTTGGGGAATGTTGGCTTTAGCATTGTTCGTCCTAGCTTGGGTGAACTGAGCTATGATTTTGGTACTTTTTTGCAAGATTCCATTTATGATGGATTCCAACATTTGGTACAAGCCAAATTGGATAGGGACAATTGGAAAATAACGGCAATTGGCTCTTGGGTCGATATTGTAAGCTTAGCAGAAAACAGCCTTTTCTTTAGACCGAAAATCGACGTTTCAAAACGTTTCCTGAAGCTGAACCAGCTTAAACTTGGCGTTTATGGAGAGCGGGAACAAAACAGTCGGAGGGGGATTGCCCAGGATACCTTACAAAGCAATAGTTTCTATTATGATTTATATAAGGCTTATCTAGAATGGCCTGTGAACAAATCCCTACGCTTCAACATGGATTATCGGCAGCGCTACGATTATGCCCCAGTTGGACAGGAATTTCTAAATAATACCATAGCCAATGAGGTCAATTTGAATGGGGATTGGCGACTCAAAAAAGCCTCTTCTTTGAAATGGAATTTCACTTATCGGGAATTAGAAATCGTAGAGGAAACGCTATCTGACCAACAAGCACAAGCGACTTATCTAGGACGAATCGACCACAATCTTAATCTCTGGAAGGGAGCGGTTCGTTCTACGGTCAATTATCAGTTGTCGTCGGGGCAAGAGCCTCGGCGAGAGTTCGTCTATCAAGAAGTGAACCCTGGGCAAGGCGTCTACACTTGGATTGATTACAACAGCAATGGCGAACAAGAAATCAATGAATTTGAAATTGCACCGTTTCAAGATTCTGCTTTATATGTTCGGGTGCCTTTGTTTAATAATGAATTTATAAGAACCAATTCGGTGCAATATAGCCAAATCGTTCGGCTGAATCCCAAGCAAATTTGGCGTAAAGCCAAAACAAGATGGCAGCAGTTTTTGAATCGTTTTTCATCACAATCGACGATAAGAATTACAAGAAAAACCCAAGAGGCGGACGAAATCCTTCCTTGGAACCCTTTTCAATTGACGGTTGCTGATTCCGCACTGGTGTCGAGTTCTGCCAATATACGCAACACCATTTATTTCAATCGAGCTGACCCGAAATATGACCTACAAATCGGGATGTTTGACAACGCCAACCGTTCTATATTGACGACTGGTTTTGAACAACGAGAACGAGCGGAGCAGTTTCTAAAGGCAAGATGGTCGATTAGCAAGAAATGGAATTGGCAAATGGAGGTAGCACAAGGAAAGCGGTCTTCGGACTCCGAATTTTTTAATAATCGGGATTATACCATTCGATATTGGCAATTAAAACCAAGGTTGACTTATTTTTTGAACACGACTTTCAGGGGGATTTTAAGTTATGAATATACGGACAATACCAATCAAATCGGGGCGGAGGAAACTGCGGTTAACCAAGATTTTAGTCTGGAATTGACTTATAATCAAGCGGCAACTTCTTCTTTTCGTTTAAAAGCATCTTATGTAGAAGTAAGCTATGATGGCCCAACGAATACGCCCGTACAGTTTGCCCTATTGAATGGTTTGCAGAATGGAAGGAATTACCTTTGGAATCTGACATTGGATAGGCGAATCGCACAAAATATATTGATGAGCATCACTTATGAAGGGAGGAAAACGGGGGAAGCCAGAACGGTTCATACGGGGCGAGCGTCTGTTCGTGCAACTTTTTAGAAATAATTTGGGTTTAGAAAACATACATTTGAAAAAGGAATCATGAAAAAAGTACGTATTGATAAATGGTTGTGGTCTGTACGAATCTTCAAAACACGGACTTTGGCGACCAATGCCTGTAAAACAAACAAAGTGAAAATTGAGGGAAAACCGATCAAGCCTTCTTACTTGGTACAAGTAGGAGAGCGGATTGAAGTACGCAAAGAAGGTTTCGATTTAACTTTTGAGGTCGTCAAATTGCTAGAGAAAAGGGTAGGGGCAGCGATTGCTTTTGAATGTTATAAAAACCACACTCCAGAGGCGGAAATGAATAAATTTAAGGCTTGGTTTGTAGGCAAAGCTAGGAATGAAGTCCGAGAAAAAGGAGAGGGGCGTCCGACCAAGCGAGAGAGAAGGGATATAGATAGATTTAAAGGGGATTACCTTAAAGATGGTATGGAAGATCTTTAAGTGTAATTTTGTGAAAAAATAAAAAAACGATGACTTGGGCACAAGTCACCGAGTTGTTTTGAAGGGTACAAAAAATCAGAGAGAGAGTAATTATTTCGATTCCTTCGAAGCAAAAATATTACACTAATCCCTAATACTCCATACCCAATTATGGGTATATTTTTCGAAATAAAATTGTTTTATTTTAAAATAGAATTGTTGCGATATACGCTAGTCTTGTTATTCTAGTTTATTTGCTTTTATCAAGCAAAATTTTGAACTCCATACTATTGAGTTCAAAGCTAAGGGTCAACCCTTCTGGGTTGAGGGACTCGATGGTATAAACCAAGTCATTAGCGCCTGTCTCGGTGATTTTATTGCCTTCCAAGGTGTAGTTGCCTTTCACCACCTCTCCTGAAAGGGAAAGATTGGTTTCTAAAGTGCCATCGGCAAAAGTAAAGTAAGTATTTGAAAGCGATTCTGTTTTTTTACCACCTCGAAAAGCTTCTACCGAATTCCATGTGCCGTTCAGATCTGCACTATTGAAACTCGGACCTGAGTTGCATGAAATTAAGAAGGAGATAAAGAAAACGGACAATAAAATGAAAGAAGAGAATGATTTGATTTTCATGATAAAAGGGATTCTAAAATTTGAATACTCGTATCGTTTACTTGTTTGATGGCTAAGGGTAGATTCCAGTTGTCCTTGTTCCTAGGTTCCACATAATTGGAAATAGAACGAATTTCTAAAAAAGAAATGCGGCACTGCTTACAAGCATAAAAGAATGCAGCACCTTCCATATTTTCTATTTGTGGGCTGTATTTTTTTTGGATGCGTTGGATGCTTTCTAGAGAACCGTTGACTTTGTTTACGCTTATGCTTTTGACGGTAGGTAAGAACGCAAAGTCACTGCTATGATGATTATTTATTGTACCATTTTCAAAAGGGAATTCATTTTTTCCAATCAACTCAATATCATGCAAATCTTGAAAGTTACCATCTGCTTCTTCAACGCCCAAATCCGCAAAACGCTCTTCTTCGACTACAACGACATCCCCTAGTTTTAAATTGCGGTCATAAGCACCTGCCACACCAATATTGATCGCTAAATCAGGTAAAGCAATTTGAAACTGCCGACCCAACTGAAAAGCGGTAGCTGTAAGCCCTACACCTGTTACAAGAACTTGGCACTCTATACCATTTTTAATGAAAAGACCTCTTTGTGGCTCAAACTCCCTTTGGAGATACTCGAGCAAAGGAGCGACTTCAAAAGGGGTTGCAGCGACAAAGAGGAGCTTCATATTACAAATGAATAGAGAATAATGAAGAGTCAATAATGATTTTCTTCACTATTAATAACAAAATTAAACAATTCCTTTTTCGGTCAAGTAGCGTTCCGCATCCAATGCTGCCATACAGCCAGATCCAGCAGCTGTTACCGCCTGACGGTAGGTTTTGTCCTGAGCATCACCTGAAACAAAGACGCCTTCAATCTTCGTCTTGGAAGTGCCTGGGACAGGGATTAAATAGCCTATCTCGTCCATGTCTAACCAGCCTTTGAAAATATCCGTGTTGGGTTTGTGCCCTATGGCAACAAAGAAACCTTTGATTGGAATCTCTGTCTTTTCACCAGTTTGATTATTGACCACACGAACGCCCTCGACTTCGTCTGCTCCTAGTACTTCGTCTGTTTCTGTATTCCAGTGAACTGTGATATTTTCAGTAGCCAAAACACGTTCTTGCATGATTTTAGACGCCCGCATCTCGTCTCTACGCACAAGCATGTGCACCCTGGGGCACAACTTCGACAAATACAAAGCTTCCTCTGCTGCGGTATCACCAGCACCAACCACGGCAACGTCAAGACCTTTGTAAAAGAATCCATCACAAACCGCACAAGCAGAAACGCCCTTGCTGTTCAGTCGTTGTTCCGATTCCAATCCTAGCCACTTGGCACTCGCCCCAGTTGAAATAACGACAGTGTCTGCATGTACTTCGTCCCCATTGGCTGTCCAAAGTTTGTGTACTGGACCGCTGAAATCTACTTTTTCAATCAAATCATAGCGCACTTCAGTCCCAAAACGCTCGGCTTGCTGTTGAAATTCCTCCATCATTTTTGGCCCACCGATACCTAGAGGATAACCAGGGTAGTTTTCAACATCGGTCGTAATCATCAATTGACCGCCAGGCTCTTGGCCTGTATAAACGATTGGTTTGAGATTGGCCCTAGCGGCATATATTGCCGCTGTATATCCTGCTGGTCCCGAACCTACAATAATACATTTATGGTGCTCGATATTATTTGCCATTAATTCTTAGATTTTTTATTTCAAAAAGATTCAAAGATAAAAACAAGTCTGGTAGCACAAAGTTCTACCTTTTTCATACGCTCTTTGTTAATAATATCTTAGACGTCGCACCTGTGACACATACTTTGCTAATCGGACTACCTGACAAGTATAGCCGTATTCATTGTCATACCAAGCGTATATAGTCACGGTCTTTCCATCTTGCGAAACGATCGTAGAGGGAGCATCAAAAACAGAGGTACTTGTTGAGCCTACCATGTCGGTAGAGACAAACTCTTGGTCATCTGAATAATGGATTTGCTCTACCAATTTGCCCTCTAAAGAAGCACGTTTTATCAACTCATTCAACGCTTCAACACTTGTGCCTTCTTTTAGGGTCAAAGTCATGATGGCAAGTGAAACATTTGGAACAGGCACACGCACTGCATTTCCAGTCAAAATGCCTTTAAGGGCAGGAATCACTTTCGCAACTGCTTTTGCCGCACCCGTAGAGGTCAACACCATATTGATAGGCGCACCACGTCCCCTCCTCGGTTTTTTATGAAAATTGTCAATTAGATTCTGGTCGTTTGTATAAGCATGAATGGTTTCAATATGCCCTTTTTCGATACCATGACTATCATGAATGACACTTAGTATTGGTGCAATGGCATTCGTTGTACAAGATGCCGCTGAAAAACACTGATTTGCTTTGAAATCCAGCTCTTTTTGGTTGACACCATGCACAATGTTAGGAACATCTTTCCCCGGTGCGGTCAACATGACATGCGTAGCGCCTGGGCGCAGGTGCGTGCTCAGTCCTTCTCTATCTCTCCAGACTCCAGTATTATCAATAACAATAGCGTTTTCGATACCATATTCAGTATAATCGATATCGCTTGGCTGCTTGGCAAAGATGATTTTGACACGGTTGCCATTGACTATCAATTCCTCTTTTTCCACATCTACTTCTACAATGCCTTGAAAACGGCCGTGGACGGAGTCAATACGCAATAAAGCGGCTCTTTTTTCCAGTTCTTCCGCTCTGTCGCTCATTTTAGCGCGCAATACGATTGCTTTCAATCGCAGTTGCTCTCCTTTACCAGTCAACTGGATAATCCGTCTGGCAGCTAGGCGACCGATGCGACCAAAGCCGTACAAGACCACGTCCCTAGGGCTCAACTGCTTTTTATCTTCACCAAAATGATCCGACAATTTATCTTTAAGAAAATCATCCATGGATTCAAAATGAGCATTTTCCTCATTCCATTGTTTTCCTAGTTTTCCTAGATCCAATTTGGAAGGAGCCAAATGCTGGAGTTTCATAATGGCTTTCGCCAAATTCAAGCTGGTCGTAACAGTAATCGGTTGTTTTGAATATTCTTGGGCAAAAAGATGATTGTCGATAACCTCGCTAGGGCGTGTGTCATAGATGTCTCTTCTAAAAAGAATCAATTCAATAGAACGGTCAAAGCGCAACTCGCCTGCAATTTGAAGCAATTCTAATGCTGTTTTTTCTTGCTTTCTCCATTCTTGAAGGGTGATGTCGTGTTGAGTCATGATACTTTACGTGGTTTGGACTGAAATAGAGTATTATTTGGTTGTAAGCTTAAAAAATGAATGTTTTTAAAACTTTCCGCAAAAATGAGGCTTTTTGTTGGAATATTATAAGGTATGGCGTACAAAAAATGAGGGCAAGAGCAATAAAAAAAGCCTAGCTAAAATGTATCTAGCTAGGCTTTTTTGATAGGAGAATAAGTTTTAAGCTCCTAAGTAGTTTTTCAATAACTTACTTCTAGAGGTAGAACGCAATTTATTGATTGCTTTATCTTTGATTTGGCGAACCCGTTCACGGGTCAACCCGAATTTATCTCCTATATCTTCCAGAGACATTGGGTGTTCCACACCGATACCAAAGTAAAGCTTAATCACATCGCACTGTCTTTCAGTAAGAGTACTCAAAGAACGCTCGATTTCTCTTCTTAATGATTCTGCATAATTCAATTTGGAATCAGTAGTCGGCGTATTAGAGTTTTCCAGTACGTCCAACAAAGAGTTATCTTCTCCCTCCACAAAAGGGGCATCCATAGAAACGTGTCTGGCAGCAACACCCAAGGTAGTTTGTACTTCTTCGGTGGCGATGTCCAACTGTTCTGCCAACTCGTCGGCGGAAGGTTCACGCTCATATTCCTGTTCCAACTGAGAAAATGCCTTATTGATTTTGTTCAAAGAGCCCACTTTGTTCAAGGGTAGGCGAACGATACGGGATTGTTCTGCCAATGCTTGCAAGATGGATTGTCTAATCCACCAAACGGCGTAGGAGATGAACTTGAAACCTCTAGTTTCATCAAATCGCTGTGCGGCTTTAATCAGCCCTAAATTTCCTTCATTGATTAAATCACTTAGGGAAAGACCTTGGTTTTGATATTGCTTGGCAACTGAAACGACGAAACGCAAGTTCGCTTTGGTCAGTTTCTCCAACGCTCTTTGGTCGCCCTGCTTGATCCTTTTAGCTAAATCAACTTCTTCCTCTGGAGTCAATAGGTCTACTTTACCTATTTCTTGTAAATACTTTTCTAAAGATTGGCTTTCACGGTTCGTTATCGACTTAGTAATCTTTAGTTGTCTCATTCAAGCAGCTTTTTTGTGCAGTAAGTAAATCAGTTACAGTTAACGCAAAATTAACGCTTTTTTACATGTAAATCAAGTAAAAAGCACTAAAGTAAGAAATGCGTCATTCTCATGTGAGTATTATACTCTACTAGGAACAATGATATTGATTTAAAAAAAGTTCAATTATTTGGAAAAATCAGAATTTTATTTTTTATTGCGCTC
>JAHDBO010000081.1 GCA_020630355.1 Saprospiraceae bacterium | reverse complement strand
ACTTGAAACTTGAAACTTGAAACTTGAAACTTGAAACCAGAAACCAGAAACCAGAAACCAGAAACCAGAAACCAGACAATAATATGCTTTTACCAATAGTCGCTTATGGACATCCTGTATTGAAACAGGAAGCAGAGGATATTGATAAAAATTATCCAGAGCTAAAAAAATTAATTGCAGATATGTGGGAAACCATGTACCATGCCAGTGGGGTCGGTTTGGCTGCCCCACAAGTTGGAATACCGATTCGCTTATTCTTGGTCGACACCGTACAGATACAAGAAGAAGGGGAAGAACACCTAGGTATCAAAAAGGCTTTTATCAATGCGGATATTATAGAAGAGACGGGCAAACCTTGGGCTTATGAAGAGGGTTGTTTGAGCATCCCCGACATCAGAGGCGATGTAATGCGAAAACCCAAAATCACCATAGAATATTACGACGAGGACTTTAAGTTAAGAACAGAAACTTATCAAGGAATGAACGCTCGTGTTATTCAACACGAGTACGATCATGTCGATGGCATTTTATTTGTAGAGTTATTAAAACCCTTAAAGCGCAGCCTCATCAAACGAAAGCTCGAAAAAATCAGAAAAGGACAGGTAGATCCAGATTATAAGATGAAGTTTTACACGAAATAGGCGGTTTTGGGTCTAGGTTTTGAAAACTTCCACTTTACTATGGTGTTTTACCTCAAAGCTAATCCCCGTTTTTGTCAAATAAATACGATATTTGAAGGCTAAATATGAGATAGCCCAATGAATGTTGTTCAAAAATAAACATCATTCATCATCCATCTCTTATCATTCATTTCATTATAAAAGCCAATCAGGCTCATGCGAGATTTCTCTTATGTTTACAATGCACATCCCTCCTTTATTGAAGCGATGTTCCAGCAATACAAAAGTGACCCTAATTCTGTAGAAGATGGATGGCGGGTCTTTTTTGATGGTTTTGAATTTGCTAGTACTAGCATGAATGGTCATGCAGAAGGCGAAACAAGCAGCTCTGCCATTAACCCAAAAGAGTTTCAAGTCTTTTCTCTAATCAAAGGGTTTCGAAACAGAGGGCACTTACTTTCCAAAACGAACCCTATCCGAGATAGAAGAGACCGAAAACCACACCTCAATTTAGCTGATTTTGGGCTTAGCGATGCTGATTTGGATACTCGTTTCTATATAGGGAAAGAAGTGGGACTTAACAACCCAACGCTTCGGGAATTGATAGACCACTTAAATATGGTCTACTGCCATTCTATCGGTATCGAGTACCATCACATCCAAGACAGGGAGAAACGCCGTTGGTTGCGCACTCGCATGGAAGGGCGTGAGATTACGCTGGGTTTTTCAAAAGAAAAAAAGAAAAGAATCCTTAGCAAACTCAATGATGCCGTTGTGTTTGAAAAATTCTTACATACTAAATATACGGGTCAAAAGCGTTTTTCACTTGAAGGTGGTGAAACAGCGATTGCCGCATTGGATGCTATTATCAACAAAGCGGTCGATGACAAAGTAGAAGAAGTCATTATAGGTATGGCGCATCGTGGACGCTTGAACGTCCTTGTCAACATCATGCAAAAAACCTACGAACAGATATTCAATGAGTTCGAGGGAACGGTAATGCCAGATTTAAGCTTTGGGGATGGTGACGTAAAGTACCACTTGGGTTACTCCGCTATAGTGGAAACAGCAAGTGGCAAAGACGTACATTTAAAACTTGTGCCAAATCCTTCTCACCTAGAATCGGTTGACCCCGTTGTAGAAGGTTTTGCCAGGGCTAAATCGGACATCTTATACAATGGGGATCATGATAAAATCCTGCCCATTCTAATCCATGGAGATGCCGCTGTGGCCGGCCAGGGAGTCGTCTATGAAACCGTCCAAATGAGTCAACTAGACGGCTACAAAACAGGTGGGACGATTCATTTTGTGATTAATAACCAAATTGGATTTACAACGGATTTTGAAGATGCCCGTTCTTCAACCTATTGTACCGCCGCAGCGAATGTGGTGCAGGCACCTGTTTTCCATATCAATGGGGATGACCCAGAAGCGGTTGTTTTCGCAGTTGAACTGGCAACGGAATATCGCCAAAAATTCAATAGTGACGTCTTTATTGACATGGTCTGTTACCGACGTCATGGGCACAACGAAGGAGATGACCCCAAATTCACTCAACCAGAGATGTACAAGTACATCGATTCTCACAAAAACCCTCGAGAAGTATATGCAGACCAGCTGGTAGAATGGGGCTCGATCACAAAGAAAGAGGCGGAAGAATTAGAACAAGTTTTCTGGGATAAACTCCAAGAACGCTTGGATATGGTCAAGGAAACTAAAATGTCTTACAAATATCAAGAACCAGAACAAGCATGGCGTAAACTAAATAAAAACGTCATGGACCCAAAGGATTATTTCCCTTCTCCAGACACAGGTGTAGAAAGAAAGACATTAGATAAAATTGTTGACCACTTGATGACTTTGCCCGAAAACTTCACCCCGCTTGGCAAGGTCAATCGCTTATTTAAAGGCAAGAAAAAGCTTCTAGCCGACAACAATATGGATTGGGCAATGGGTGAATTGCTCGCTTACGGTTCCCTCCTGCTAGAAGGTCGGGATGTCCGTATGACCGGACAGGATGTCAAACGAGGCACTTTCTCCCACCGCCATGCCGTGTTGCGAGACAGTAAGACTTATGAAGAATACAACCGCTTGAGCGGAATGTCGGAAGACCAAGGGGAATACCGCATTTTCAACTCGCTATTATCAGAGTTTGCTGTCCTTGGTTTTGAGTATGGTTATTCTATGGCAACGCCAGATAATTTAGTGATTTGGGAAGCACAATTTGGGGATTTCTACAATGGCGCGCAGACCATAGTCGACCAATACATCTCTGCCGCAGAAAGTAAATGGCGACGCATGAGCGGACTCGTCATGTTGCTTCCACACGGGTACGAGGGACAAGGGCCAGAGCACTCCAGCGCCCGATTGGAGCGTTTCTTACAGATGTGTGCGGAATTTAATATGTCGGTTTGCAATGTGACCAAACCTGCCAACTTCTTCCACTTATTAAGAAGACAATTGGCACGTCCATTCCGAAAGCCATTGATTGTAATGTCCCCTAAATCACTCCTTCGTCATCCAGAGTGTATTTCTAATATCACTGATTTCGAACCAGGGAACCGCTTCCAAGAAATTTATGACGACGAGGATTATCCGACTAAAGCAAAGGCGAAAAAAGTCGAACGTGTTTTGTTCTGTACGGGTAAGATTTACTACGACTTATTGAAGCGAAAGAGAGAAGAAAACCGCCAAGATGTTGCCATCATCCGTTTGGAACAATTATATCCATTCCCACTAGAGCAACTCAATCAACTGGTGGACGAAAAATACAAATCAGCCAAAGCTTACTGGGTACAAGAAGAACCCTCTAATATGGGCGCTTGGCAGTACTTTTGGTCATTCTATCGCAATGCAGATATTGAGTTGATTTCTAGAAAATCATCGGCTTCTCCTGCGACAGGCTTCAAAAAAGTGCATGATATCGAACAACAAGCTATAATTGATATGGCTTTCGCCTAACAGTATTGATTTTTATTTCCAGTTATCCCGAATTTTCAATGACTTGAAAATTCGGGATTTCTTATTCGACGAGAATCAATCAATCGACATTCTGATGCGCCATTCTTTGGGATAATAATTGTTCATCCGATTGGGCAACACCTTCACCCAACCTAAAGTCAACCCATCAAACTCGATAATTGCCCATCCGTTTTCAATAGCATATTCTTCTCGCAAAGCTTCTTTCTTTAGATATAAAAGGGCATCTTTTTTTGTTACATTTATCCTTGGGAGTTCTTGGGCGAGTACATTACTCAATGCTAGTGCTGCCGCTGGGATTAGTTTTTGATGCTTTATTGTTCCCACTTCCAAGACAGGCCGACTTCGTTTCAATATATTGATAATATCTACTACTTCTTCTTCGACAGATACGGGTAGGGCGAAAACATTTTTTTTCTCATTTTCATAAAAAGAAAAGTCCCTTGGCGAGTTCAGATAAGCCGCAAGCAACGCAGTTGACTTTTTATCCACTTTCGTGAAATGGGATTGGCTTCTAAGCGGACGTTTTCTCTTTTTAATATGAACATCGACCGTGCCTTTTTTTCTCAAAAAACAAAAAAAGAAACCCTCCCCTCTTACCTTGTGCGGATACATCCTGTAGCCCAAGCCTTTTTCAGGAAAACTATCGCTTAGCCCCCAATCTTCAGGAAAAGCGAACTCAATCACTTCTAGACCAAAAGTCTCTTGCATCCATTTCACATTCTCCTCATTTTCTTTTTGGTTCATCGTGCAGGTACTATAACAAAGCACACCGCCTGCCTTCAAGGAAGGAATCACATTTGCTAAAATCCGTCGTTGTCGCCCAGCACAAAGTTGAACATTATCAGGAGACCATTCTTCTACTGCACTAGGCTGTTTTCGGAACAGACCCTCGCCAGAACAAGGTGCATCTACCAATATTGCATCAAAACAACTCGGCAAGCTCAAAAAATCTTGGCTATCGTGATTGCTCAGCAATACATTGGGCCGCCCCCATTTGCTCATATTTTCCGTAAGGATATGAAACCTAGAATAAATCACCTCATTCGAAACCAACAAGCTTTCTTTGTTAAGCAGACTTGCCATCAGTGTCGATTTCCCCCCAGGGGCAGCGCATAAATCTAGTGCCCTAAGTGACCGAGATAAATCTAAGGCTTCTCGAAAGCAATAATCTAAGACCATGGACGAAGCCTCCTGCACATAGTAGCTTCCCGCATGGAAAGAGGGGTCTAGTGTAAAAGATTTTCGCTCGGGCAAATAATAAGCACCTTGGCACCAAAGCACTTCGTCCAATTCAACTTCACCACTATATTTGTCTGGATTGCAACGAATGCTTATAGGCGGTTTCTCTTGGAGCGCATCAAAATAAACCCTCGAATCCGCTGCCAATAGTCGCTCTACTTGTTCTACAAAAGGTTTGGGAAATTCCATCTGCAAAAGTAACACAAGCGCATTAAAAGAAAAAACAGCAAGCCCCCCATTGGACACTTGCTGTTGGACACATTTAGCAAAGTAAAACTACTTAAGACCAATTTTCGTATCCAGAAAGAAACGTTTTTTGGAGTTACGATTTTTTGGCCTCAACACTACTACACCATAAATATAAACTAGATAAAAACTTTTCTTCAATTTGAAATTGTTCATAAAGTGTTCTTATTTTTACTAGTATTCGTTTTTAAGAACACTTTTTTCCATTTAGCATGGACTATAATAAGTTATTACTGGAGCGACTCAAATCTATTTTGTACGAACACCCTCTTACAAAGCAGGTAGGCCTATCCAAAAACCTACAATGGAAGCAGAGCCATTATGCGGCTTTTGCGAAAGCTTTGAGTAGGTCTCTAGAGTCAAAACTCAGCGCTGAACAAAAAAACACACTAGGAACAACCATATCGGTCAGTACCCTAGAGCGTATTTTTAAACATGGCTATACTATACCAATACCTATCGATGGCCGTCGGCAGAAAACACTCAACAAACTGAGTATTGTTGCTGGATATGAGGATTGGAACGCTTTATCGAGAGATTATTTGCAATCATTAAGAGGTGTTTTTTCTATCCAAGATATCAAACAGCTTATCCAAAACGCACTGCAAGCAGAATTTAATGCTTATAAAAATGTTCCTAAAATAGATAGCTCAAGCCTAGCAAAATACTTCGATACAGATGGCTCTGCCTTCAAAAAAATACTAGCGACTTTAGAAACGGTAAAATCAAAGAACCACACCTTGCAAAACAAGAACAACCCCTCTACATTTGAACTGCTAGAGGTACAACTCAAGGAGGAAATCGAAAATGAAATCATTGTAACAACAAAAGAATATTGGTATCTGAGCTGGTACCATCCTAAGCGCAAAAGATATGATTATGGTTACAATGTAGTCAATGAGCAAATTTATATACTAACGAAAACAGCAGGTACTTGGAAAATAAGAGTCAACATTTATAATGCTGCTCAAGCCGAACTTCCTCAGAGTTTTGAATAAGCAACCGCTAGCTGAGCGCCCAGCTTTACATTGTTAAATACCAACTGCATATTGGCTTCCAGGCTTTTTCCATCGGTCAATTCCTTGATGCGCCCTAGTAAATACGGAGTCAACCTTTTACCTTCGTAATCTAGCCTATCTGCATCTTGTATAGCGATTTGAATGGCTTCTTCCACTTGCTCAAATTCCATTCCAACCGCTTCGGGAATTGGGTTAGCGACTAAAACGCCACCTTCTATTCCAGCAGACCATTTCAAATGTAAGGCTTTCGCCAAATAAGCAACATCATCAATCCGATAATCGACCCCTAGACCGCTTTTTCGGGTATAAAAAGCTGGAAACTCGTCTGTTCCAAAACCCACGACAGGAACGCCCTTTGTTTCTAAGTATTCAAGCGTCAACTTTAAATCTAATATTGACTTTGCCCCAGCCGAAACGACTGCCACATTCGTCCTCGCCAATTCTTCCAAATCAGCAGAAACGTCCATCGTCTTTTCAGCACCACGGTGCACCCCGCCAATACCCCCCGTAGCAAAAACAGGAATACCTGCCATGGCAGCAATAATCATGGTCGAGGCAACCGTTGTCGCACCCATACCGCCACTTGCCATAACAAAAGGTATATCCCTGCGGCTGACTTTAGGCACTTTATATCCCGCTTTTCCTAGGCGTTCTATCTCTTTCTTTTCCAAACCAGCGCAAAGTTGACCACCTATGATAGCAATAGTTGCAGGAACAGCTCCATGTTCTCGCGCGATTTCCTCAACACGTATAGCGGTGGCTACATTCTCAGGATAAGGCATCCCGTGGGCTATAATGGTAGACTCCAAAGCCAATACAGGGAGCCCTTTTTCTAGTGCTTCTTTTACCGCTTGACTATATTTTATATTGATTTCCTTCACGGAAAACGGAGTTGCCGTTTTTCTACCAATGCTTTGATGGACGCTTGGTTTACCGTTTCTAACTCAGGAATATTTCCAATGATGGGCACACCACTCCATTTTTCAATGACGGACTCGGTCGACGGTGTTTTTTCTCCATTAAAAATAATACCAGCAATAGGAATATTTCTTTTTTGCAATACTTCTATACTTAGCAACGTGTGGTTGATACTTCCTAGATAATTCCTAGAAACCAAAATCACGGGCAAGCCCATTTTTGCCATCAGGTCGATCATCAAATCTTCCTCATTCAAAGGCACCATCAGACCACCCGCCCCTTCTACAATCAAATCGTTATCGGTAGCTGGCAATTCGAAGTCATCCAAACTGATATGCACACCATCTACAGCCGCTGCATAATGAGGAGAGGCAGGCGTATTCAACCGAAAACCTTCGGGATGAATAGTCGTTTTTTCATTGGAAATCCATGCCTCGATTTTCATCGAATCGGTATGGTGTAAATCACCTGCTTGCACGGGCTTCCAGTAGTCTGCTTGGAGATATTCCACCAAGATAGCCGATACGACCGTCTTACCGACTTCCGTTCCAATGCCACTTACAAAATACTGCATTTACTCAGATTTAATCGCTTGATAATTCATACAAGCCTTGATAAAACCAACAAACAAAGGATGAGGATGCTCAACCGTACTTTTTAGTTCCGGGTGAAACTGCACGCCAATGAACCAAGGGTGATTTTTCAGTTCAACAATCTCTACAAGATTTGTTTTTGGATTTTTTCCTGTTGCCAACATCCCTTCTTTTTCCATCTGCTCCAAGTAAGCATTATTGAACTCAAAACGATGACGATGCCGCTCGCTTATTCTGGTTTTTTTATACACTTCATAGGCCTTTGATTTCTTTTTGATTTCACAATCAAAAGCCCCCAATCTCATCGTCCCTCCCAGTTCTGTAATTGCTTTTTGTTCTGCCATCATATTGATGACGGGCTCGGTTGTATCAGGGTTTACCTCGGTTGAGGAAGCTTCTTTGATTCCCAATACATTTTGAGCAAATTCGACGACGGCACACTGCATTCCTAGACAAATTCCAAAGAATGGAATCTTATTCTCCCGCACATATTTAATAGCGGTCAGCTTTCCATTGATACCTCGCTCTCCAAAGCCTGGCGCCACCAAGATACCATCCAATTCGGCTAACCTATCCGCTACATTTTCTTCTGTCAAGGCTTCGGAGTGAATCGGGATGACATTGACGCGGCACTCATTGCTTGGTCCAGCCAAATCAAAAGATTCATAAATAGATTTATACGCAT
>JAHDBO010000080.1 GCA_020630355.1 Saprospiraceae bacterium | reverse complement strand
ATTGTTTTTTGACGGATTTTAGAATTGATTTTTTGATGAAAATGAGTTTGGCAATTAGGTTAGTTTATTAGACTTAATTCTGAATGAAAAATTTTGAATTTTGAATGACTCAGAACTCTCGAATTTACTAGGTGTTAAAAACTCGCTATGCAAAATCATTTAGAATAATCTACGATAACGACATCGTAATGCGCAAGCTTCAGCTATTTTTTTAATTGATTATAGTAGAAATCATCATTTTTGGTTTTGTGACTGCAATACGACCAGAACGCACAAATTGCATTAAACCAAAAGGATATAATTCTTCGTATAGTTTAGAAGTTTCTTCACCTGAACCTGTTAGTTCTACTACAAAGAACTCCTGTTCTATTTCTATAATAGTTGCATGATTTTGCTTGATGATATTCCTCAAATCACTATTGTATAAGTTGTTGTTAGATATTTTATACATCGCTATTTCTTTAGAGAAAATCTCTTCCGAACGATGATAAAAAGCTCGAACAACTTCGATTTGCTTTTCTAATTGGGTAATGATTTTCTTGATGGCAACTTCCGTTGTAATCACCTCAATTGTAAATCTATGGACATTTTTAATCTCGGATTCAGAGGCGGTCAAACTCTCTATATTGATATGCCTTTTCAGAAAAATAGAGGTTACCCTATTGAGCAATCCGATATTGTTTTCCGTAGAAATGGAAACGGTGAAACGTTCTTTTTGCATGATAAATAATTCTTAATGTAGAATGATGATTTTGATATGTGAATGAAATTTATCCAATTATCACTCTAAGCGAATATCCGAAATGCTTGCACCTGTGGGAATCATAGGGAAAACATTGTCTTCCTTTTCCACCTTCACTTCAAGGAAATAAGGCCCATCAAAGTCAAGCATTCTTTTTACTGCGTCTGCTAGGTTTTTTCTTTCGGTCACCCGTTCTGCTTCTATGAAATAGCCTTTAGCAATGGTTACAAAGTCAGGATTGACCATTTCGGTAGAAGCATATCTTTTATCAAAGAACAACTGCTGCCATTGGCGTACCATCCCAAGGAAATCATTATTTAGGACGACTATTTTTACTGCTAGTTTATTCTGGAAAATAGTACCCAACTCTTGGATAGTCATCTGGTAGCCACCGTCGCCTGCTATTGCGATAACAGCTCTATCCATTGCACCACGCTTTGCTCCCATCGCAGCAGGTAAAGCAAAGCCCATTGTTCCAAGCCCAGCAGAGGTGATATTACTCCTCGTTTTTTGAAACTTAGCATAACGACATGCAATCATTTGATGTTGTCCTACATCGGTTACAATGATAGCATCACCATCAGTGATATTGTTGATTTCTTTGATGACTTCTCCCATTGTCAAGCCAGGCTTGCTAGGGTGTAAATCACCTTCAATGACCTTTTCGTATTCTTTTTTGTCTAATTCTTTGAAACTATTATGCCAATCAGTATGTGTATTTTCTTTGATTAAAGGCAGTAATTGGGTCAAGGATTCTTTAGCGTCTCCTAAAACAGCAATATCAGCAGTTACATTTTTACTGACTTCGGCAGGGTCGATTTCAAAATGGATGACTTTGGCTTGTTTAGCATAATAATCCAAGTTGCCCGTTACTCTATCATCAAAACGCATTCCTATCGCAATCAACACATCACATTCGTTCGTTTTGATATTGGGAGCATAATTGCCGTGCATGCCTAGCATCCCGACATTGAGTGGATGGTCAGTTGGCATTGCTGAAAGTCCTAGGATTGTCCAAGCTGCTGGAATACCTGATTTTTCAACTAATTGAATCAATTCTTGCTCTGCTTCTCCTAAGATAATGCCTTGCCCAAAAATGATTAAAGGCTTTTTTGCAGCGTTTATCAAATTGGCGGCTGCTTGTATTTGTGTAGCGTCAATTTTTGGCTTTGGTTTGTAACTGCGTACTTGTGTACATTTTTCGTAAGAAAAATCAAGTTCCGCAAATTGTGCATCCTTCGTAATATCAATTAATACTGGACCAGGACGACCAGAATGAGCAATATAAAATGCTTTCGCAAAAACCTCTGCAATTTCTTCCGCCTTGGTAATTTGATAATTCCATTTCGTGACTGGAGTCGAAATACTGATAATATCTGTTTCTTGGAAAGCATCGGAACCTAATAAATGGGAACCAACTTGTCCTGTGACGCAAACCATTGGTGTGGAATCAATCATGGCATCCGCAAGACCTGTAATCAAGTTGGTAGCACCCGGTCCAGAAGTAGCAAATACGACTGCAGGTTTATCGCAGACCCTAGCATAGCCTTGTGCAGCATGGGTTGCACCTTGTTCGTGCCTTGTTAATATATGCTCTAGTTTATCCTGTACTTTGTAGAGTTCATCATAAATCGGCATGATAGCACCACCGGGATAACCAAAGATAGTTTCGACACCTTCTGCCATCAAACATTCAAGAACGGCTTGTGCACCACTCATGGTTGTTCCCTTAGTCGTTTTCTTTTTAGCGGTTCCTACGAGTTCCATATTGTTGTTATTTTTTGGTAGGAAAAAATTATAATTTATCTGTTACGCAACCCTCAGAAGCAGAAGAGACCGTTTTGGCATATTTATACAATGAGCCTCTTTTGACCTTCAGTGGAGGTGCTTGCCATTTTGCTTTACGTGTAGCAATTTCTTCATCTGTTAAATCAACTTCAATTGTATTAGCAATCGCATCAATCGTGATTTTATCACCATCTTTCAAAAGGGCAATCGTGCCACCAGCTTGCGCTTCAGGCGTGATATGCCCTACTACAAAACCATGTGTACCGCCAGAAAAACGACCGTCTGTAATCAAGGCTACAGATTTGCCTAAACCAACGCCCATAATGGCTGCGGTTGGTTTCAGCATTTCGGGCATACCAGGACCACCCTGAGGGCCTTCGTAGCGAATTACAACGACATCTCCTGCATTTACCAAGCCATTACGGATACCATCATTGGCTTCAAATTCGCCTTCAAAAACTTTTGCTGTTCCTGAAAATTGTAAACCTTCTTTTCCGGTGATTTTGGCAACCGAGCCTTCAGGTGCTAGGTTGCCTTTTAATATTCTTAGATGTCCTGTCTCTTTTATCGGTGCATCTAGTGGTCGAATTACCGTTTGGTTTTCGAGCATATTAGGGACATCTGCTAAATTTTCTGCAATAGTCTTGCCAGTTACAGTCATACAATCACCATGAAGCATTCCGTTTTCTAGTAAATATTTCATAACAGCTGGAATACCACCGATTTTATGTACATCTTCCATCGCATATTGTCCACTTGGTTTTAAATCTGCTAGGAAAGGTGTTTTATCGCTGATGCGTTGGAAATCGTCAATTGTTATATCAATCCCTGCCGTATCTGCTATTGCTAAATAATGCAAAACGGCATTCGTCGAGCCACCCAAAACCGTGATTAGTGTCAGGGCGTTTTCAAAAGATTTTTTAGTGATAATGTCGGATGGTTTGATGTCTTTTTTAATCAATTCCATCACCTGCTGACCAGCAGTCAAACACTCGATTTCTTTTTCTGCACTAATAGCAGGGTTTGAAGAGTTATAAGGCAGTGCCATGCCTAAAGCCTCGATTGAAGAGGCCATCGTATTGGCAGTGTACATTCCACCACAAGCACCTGCGCCTGGACAAGCATTTTCAATAACTGCTTGGTAAGCTTCGTCATCTATTTGCCCGCTCATCTTTTCTCCCCAAGCTTCAAAAGCAGAAACGACATCCAGTTTTTTATCCTCGTGACAACCAGAAGCAATTGTACCACCATAAACTAAGATAGAAGGCCTATCTAAGCGAATCATTGCCATCAAAGCACCAGGCATATTTTTATCACAACCTACAACTGTAACAACGCCGTCGTAACTCATTGCTTGTACTACAGTTTCCACGGAATCTGCAATAATATCACGAGAAGGCAAGGAATAACGCATACCATAAGTACCCATAGAAATACCATCAGAAACACCAATGGTATTGAAAATCAAGCCAACGCCCTCCGACTCATTAATGCCCTTTTTGACATGTATCGCCAAATCGTTCAAGTGCATATTACAAGGATTACCCTCGTAGCCTGTACTAGCTACACCGATTAAAGGCTTTTTCAAATCCTCTCGACTCAAACCAATTGCATGAAGCATTGCCTGTGCGGCTGGTTGAGTAGGGTCTTGGGTGACATTTTTACTATACTTATTTAATTCCATTGCTTGCTTGTACTTGTGAGATTTGTATCCTTATTTCAGACGCTTATAATCCCTTATTAAAAAAAGCCCTTCTGTTGGTTGAGAAGGGCTTTTTCAAAAAACAAAGAACCATTCCCATTATTATCAAATAATAATGACCACTACAATAATGATGATGATAGTGATAAATGGTTTCATTGGCTTATTACTTACTTTATTATTACTAACTATTACTTTTTCGTTGATTTAAAGGTAGGATGCCCTTTCGAGGATTGCAAATAGAAATAAAAAAGCTGTTACGGTACTCAAAAAAATGTATAAAAAAATAACCAACTGATTATCAGTTGGTTATTTTTATTTTAAATACAGTATCAAAAGAACGAATACCTTTTCGTAAAGAAAAAAAGATGTATTGGATTCAAGAATCAATACGAGGAAAGCCCTGCTGCCTTCGCCCTGTATATCACTTCTTGTATCCTAGGGCGGATATCTTTCTTATTCAGACGATAGTTGTTCATACTAGGATAGGTTCGATTGGATAAGAAAATAGTGATGACATTGTGTGTAGGGTCCGCCCAAACTGCCGTACCTGTAAAACCTAAGTGCCCAAAGGTAGCGTAGTCCGCTTTTGGGGAGACATTTTGGCTTTTGCCTGAATCAATTTCTCGCATATCGAAGCCGATTCCTCGTCGGCTGCTCCTAGGATGACGTGTGGTGAATAGTTGCACCGTTTCAGGTTTCAGGTATTGCTGTCCACCATATTTCCCTTTGTTCAGCAACATTTGCATCAGCGCTGCCATATCATTGGCAGTGCCAAACAAACCAGCGTGGCCGCTGACACCACCTATCATGGCTGCACCCATATCATGTACATGTCCGTGTATTTTAGCACGGCGGAAATACTTGTCTTGCTCCGAGGGTACGATGCGTTTGCGGTCAAAACGACGCAAAGGATTGTACAATGTCGATTTTAAGCCCATCGGTTTATAGAAAACATCTTCAACGTATCGGTCTAGCGATTTACCTGTTTTTTCTTTGACCAATCGTGCCATCAAATACATGCCCAAGTCAGAGTAGCGATAATTATTATTAGAACGCAAGTCAGATTCATAGATTTTTTTCCATACCGTGTCGACATAGGAGTTTTCCATGAAGAGTTTATCCGTAACAGGAATACTGAATTTTTCCGTTTTTTTCTTTTTGTAAAACTCCTTTTTGGGACGAGGATTTCTTCTATTATCTGTAACGGTTTCTTTGTAAAAAGGAATCCAAGGTTTTAAGCCCGCATGATGTGCTAGAATATCTTTGATAAGGAGATTTTCTTTGTTTGTTCCTACTGCTTCTTTTAAGTGTTTGCCCAGTTTATCTTCTATACTGATACGCCCTTCTTCATGTAGTTTCATAATAGAAATCGTCGTGGCAGCAATTTTGGTCACCGATGCCAAATCGAAAATATCGTCTTTCTGCATCTTGCGTTTCTTGGCATAGGTATGATGCCCAAATGCTTCATGGTAGACTACTCGACCATCTTTAACCGTCAGTACAACACAGCCCGGTGTTGCTTTAATATTGATGGCTTCCTTTGCTATCTCATCTATCAATGCCAAAGTATCAGGATTCAATCCTACAAATTCGGGAGCTTCGTAGCGCAGGCGTTTTCCTGCAGGAACATCTATCCCTGTTCCATAACTGCTTTTTGGCGACGCTGTAATCGGCAATCTGCCTTGGATAGCAAATACGCCAAAGGCAGCTTCAGCAGCTGTTTCTTGAAACATGCTGTCCTCTTCATACGCTAGCAATACATTTTTGATATTCTCAAAAAACTTCAGTGCGTAAGGATTTCCAAAATAAACCAAGCCAACTTTTGTTACTTGTTGCAATTCTTCTACAAACGAAATCATACTTTGATTGACACCAAAAGATTTTGACGGCCAATTGCTCAAATCGTGCATTCCAACCAAAACTAAATCGTAATTTTTCAACTGTTGAATCAAGGATTTTTTTCGGGCAGCACTAATGTCTTTTTTATTAGTAAAATGACTGACGGAAGCATATTTTCCTAGGCGTTTTTGGAAGGCAGTAGGGCTAGAAGTACCGATACTGACGGAAGCAATTCTAACTTTAGAAAGGTCTTGAATAGGAAGGATATTATCTTCGTTGCGTACAAGGGTAACTGCATTCTCAATCAATTTTTTCTTGAGTTGAAAAGCTTTCGGTTTTTCTAATTCTTTTCTAATATTTGTCTCATTGATGAGGATTCTGCGATTCATGCCTAGGCGATACTTGGCATGTAAAACTTTTTTGACACTCGCTTGAAATTGTAGAGAATCCAATGTTTGATTTGCCAAAGCTTTCTTGATTTCTCGAACCGTAGCAGGTGTGTTTTCTGGTAATAATAAAATATCATTTCCAGCTTGGAGTGCTTTGACTTCCAATTCTCCTGTCTTATGATGCTTAGTGACTCCCTTCATTTCCAGTCCGTCCGTAAATACCAATCCATCATAGCCAATTTCTTCTCGAAGCAATTGATTAATGGCTTTTCCCGAAAGGGTGGTTGGTAAATTGGGCGTGTTGTCAATAGCAGGAATAAATAGATGGGCTGCCATCATACTGCCCACACCATGTTGGGCGAGGACTTTGAAAGGATATAATTCAATACTATCCAATCGGATACTATCGTGCCAAATTTGTGGCAAATCATAATGCGAATCCACATCTGTATCACCATGCCCAGGGAAATGTTTGGCGCAAGCCAAAATCCCTCCATCTTGCATGCCCTTCATGTACATATAGCCCTTCGAAGCGACATTGTGTCGATCCTCTCCAAAAGAGCGATTGTTGATGACGGGGTTGTTCGGATTGTTATTGACGTCCACCACTGGTGCAAAATTAACGTGGGCACCGACCCGTTTCATTTGTCTAGCGACCTCGATACCCATATCATAAATCAAGCGATTGTCCCGAATCGCTCCTAAGGTCAATTGCCTAGGAAAACTAAATCCATCTTTCAAAAAACGCATTCCCAAACCCCATTCTGCATCAATGGCGACCATAATAGGAACTCGCTTTGCTAGTTTTTGGTAACGGTTGGTCAGTTCAACTTGCTTTTCTGGCGTCCCTTGAAAAAAAGTCATCCCACCTACGTGATAATCTTTAATCAGTTTTTCGACTGCGGCTACGTGTTCTGGCCCTTTGTCGGAATGCGCTCGAACATTAATCAACTGACCAATGCGTTCCTCTAAGCTCATTTTCCCGTACAAATCATCGACCCATTCTTGTTGTGCAATTGTGGCTTCAAGTATGGCTTGATTCTGCTCATCATAGCCTTTTTCTTGATTGAGTGGCCAATAAAAAATGGATAAAAGAAAAGGAATTAATATGCTCGTTTTCACACGCAAGTCGATTGTATTTTTGATTCAATAATTAAGACGCAAGAACAGACGCAAAGATTCGTAATAATAATCATTTTGCCTGTTTTTATCATTTTGAAAAGGGCTTTTATATTTTTGTTAGGATTAGAGATAGGTTAAAATAGGTATATGATTGGTATAAATGGGTTTAAATAGGGACAGATGAGTTTGGGCTTATACAATCAAATCAATATATTGAACCAATGTACACCAATTTTGTACCCATATAAATCTATTTATACCAATAAAGAAATGAATAAATCGAATATACTTTTAATCTTGGTCTTACTGCTAGTTGTTGGTGGCATCCTAGGACGCTATTTATATATGCAGCCCAAGTTTATCAATGGGGAAACAGCCCAAGAAATCAAGGCGACCCTACCTAATGGGGAAGCATTTGCTTTAAGTGCAGAAAAAGGGAATTACGTTCTTATAGATTTTTGGGGGAGTTGGTGCGGACCCTGTATTGCGGAGTTCCCAGCATTGAAAGCGATGAACGCAAAGTTTTCTGATAAGACCTTCAAAGAAGGAGGGACGTTCAAGATATTGAGTATAGCTGTCGAACAAGACGCCAATCGCTGGAAAAGAGCAATCGATAGGTTTGGCTTGAATTGGGATTTACATGTCTTAGACTTGGCAACTAACCTGCGTTTTTTCAATAGTAAAATTGCTAATGAATACGGGGTAAAAGAGCTGCCTACAAAATACCTCATCAATCC
>JAHDBO010000079.1 GCA_020630355.1 Saprospiraceae bacterium | reverse complement strand
CCTACTCTTTTTACCAAAATCGAACATAGAATAATGACTACTATTAAACCGTAAAATTACGGCATTATTTTAAGGTATAACGTTAAAAAAAAATTAAGGGACATATCGCCATAAATCCAATCATCGAGGCAGTAAGTTATTATTGCCGAATCTTAATCCCCTAACAATAAGCAACAATGAAGAAGTATTTAGTTTTAGTATCTTTAATAACAGTCTGCACCTTGTCTTTGCAAAGTCAAAACCATGACCTGGGCATTGAGTTCCAAGCCTATCCTGCAGGGACAATAACGGGGCTACGCTACGAAATAGGTTTTGACAATCAAAGTGTTAATGCGAGAGTAGGGTATAATGCTGCCAATCGAAGGGATTGGGGAGAACACCCGAATGAAGAAGGAGGAGGCCTGGGCGGCTCTTTAGGCTATCGTTACTATTTTAATGAAATAAGGAAAGATTTTTTCCTAGGACTTCGAGCAGGTATCTGGCAGTTGGATATTGATTGGCTAGACGATTGTAACGGTGAAATAAATGTAGAAAATTGTGATAGGAACGGTGTAAGTGAAACCCTCGTTTTTCAGCCGACTGCCGAAATGGGCTGGTTGTTTGTTTTTAATGAAAAATGGATAGTAACCCCTTCTATCTCTTATGGATTAGAAATTAATGTACAAACACAAGGAGAAGAAGTCGGACAGGGAGATATTCTACTAGGAGGGTTGAGTATTGGTTACAGGTTTTAAAAAGATGAGGAAAATAGGCTTACTTTCAGATACGCATAGCCATCTCGACCCAAAATTGTTAGAGCTTTTTGAGGATTGTGATGAGCTTTGGCATGCAGGGGATATTGGTAGTTTGGAAGTACTAGAAAGATTAGAAGCTTTTAAACCAACGAGGGCGGTATATGGAAATATAGATGATGTCAGAATAAGAGCAGCGACCGTATTGGATTTAAGATTTGAATGTGAGGGCATAGATGTCTGGATTACCCACATTGGTGGCTATCCTGGACGTTACAACAAAAGAGTCAGAAATATCATGGCTTCAAATCCTCCAAAACTATTTATTTGTGGTCATTCCCATATCCTGAAAGTAGTACCCGACCGTCAGTATAATCTCCTTCATATCAACCCAGGGGCATGTGGTGTCCATGGCTTTCATAAAATGAAAACGGCTATCCGTTTTCAGATAGATAAAGGGAAAATCAGTAACTTAGAAGTATTAGAGTTAGGAAAGAGAGGAGCAATTAAATAAAATTCAACTTCAGTCTAAACTTTGTCCACAATCTACTGTTTAGCAGTAATACTTTATTAGGGTTTCTTGTGGACAGGGTGACTAAAAAGTTAGTCACCACTGTCTCTTAGATGAAGTTGAATATTAATGTGAATTTAGTATTTTTGTAAAGTCTTTTCAATCATTAAGTCACGCCAGACATTTTTTCATACTTATTTACAGTGGAGTTGCCTAATCCACTTCAAAACTTCAATGATGAAAGGTAATAGTAAAGTTGGTGTATTATTATACAGGTACAACAACAATGAATTAGAAGTTTTCTTGGTAGGAGAAAACAACAGCGACCAGCAAAACATGCAGTTGCCTCAAGCAGTTAGCATGGAGGAAGCTTCTGAAAACGATGACTTAATCCATTTAGAGGAAAATAAGTCCAATAATGATGTTTTGGACAGGGCGATGGCGATTGAAGCTAAGATAGAGCACTACGCTAAGAAATTCATCCATGTACAACAGGAAGAAGGTACTTATGTTGCTGTTAAAGAAGCTTTCAAAAAAATCCTACCAGAGCAATATGCCTATCTTAAAGAATTGCAAGAAATCTTGAGAGACCGCAATTCGGTGATGAATATGTAATATGTTACTTGACCGCTTCCAAAACACTTTATCTCGACTCCTTGATAAGGGCGACAGCGTATTGGTGGCTGTTAGTGGCGGTTTGGATTCTATGGTTCTCTTGCATCTGTTCCAGCAATCCGTTTTACAAATTGCAGTGGCTCACTGCAATTTCAAACTGCGGGGTATCGAATCAGATGGTGACGAGCAGATGGTGGTAGATTATTGTAAGAAAAACAATATCAAGTGCTTCTCCCAATCTTTCGATACTGCATCCATAGCAGCAGAAACATCAGGTGAAAACATACAATTGACAGCAAGGCGTTTGCGCTACCAGTGGTTTGAAGACTTATGCAAAGCGCATCAATTCACTCACATTGCTACAGCTCATCACCTCAACGATTCGGTCGAGACGGTGCTCTATAATTTTACGAAAGGTACAGGCATTCGTGGAATGACCGGTATTCCCATGGTCAATAATAATACCATTCGTCCGCTGCTTTCGTTTTCAAAAAAAAGGCTTCAGCGATACGCTGATGAACACAGCGTGCCCTTCCGAGAAGATAGCTCGAATCAATCGGATAAATACAAGCGAAATTTACTTCGCAACCAAGTTATTCCACTCCTAGAAAAAATCAACCCCAATTTTGTAAAAACGGCACACCAAAATATGCTTCGATTTCAAGATTTGGAGCTTCTGCTAGAAAAAACCGTTGCCGACTTCAAGGCAGACCATGTCGTCGAGTCTACAAAGCACATCCACATCCCTAAACATCTCATCTTTCAGCATGGCCTGAAAAGAACCCTGTTATATGAGCTGCTTCTTCCTTATGGTTTCAATTCGGAGCAAGTAGCTAGTATCTTGGCAGGGGCATCTGTTGGGAGTATTTATACGAGCAAATCTCATCGTTTGTTAGTTGATAGGGTATATCTAGTTGTAAAAACACACCAAGCACTTTCAATAAGCACAGACAAGTACGCTGTCGATTCCTTTGAAGAGTCTGTTCAATTACCTGAAGGGATATTTTATATTAAAAAAGTTCAAAAATCTGATTTTACGCTTGCTTTAGATGCTGATTGTGCTTTTTTTGACGCCGATAAACTCCACTTTCCACTTGTACTTCGTAGATGGAAATCGGGCGACCGTTTCCAGCCTTTCGGCATGCAAGGCAAAAGCCAAACACTCAAGAAGTTTTTTGTCAACCAGAAACTCAACCGCTTTGAGAAAGAACGAATTTGGCTACTCACAAGTCATGAGCAAATTGCTTGGGTCGTTGGTCATCGAACCGACGAAGGCTTCAAGATAGAACCTTCTACAAAAACGATAGTCATGGCATGGTTTGTTCCTAATGCTCAATGAAAATTGCCTTTCCATAAAGCGCCTTTAAAGCCATTCTGCTATTTTCATTTCTAGGAAGTAACCAACAAGATAACTGTCTGTCCCATCGGGCCTGTGGGATGCTTTTCAATCGCTTCCACCAATCCTGTCGGAAGTCGGGGATATGTACACTATAATCCCTCGGCATTAATATTGGTTTTCGAACCCATACGATAGGTCTTGCATTACCATTCATTCTATCTGTCATCATTATTTTTTTGACAAATATTTTATAAAAAATGATTTATATCAAAATTTAAATTGCTCATTTATAGTAATTTATGTAAATTAGTCGTTTAAACGGTTTGCTAACGGTTTAAAAACGTTTAATTAAACGATTAATATGGTTACAAAGGAATGTAAAGTATGTGGTATCGCTTTTCGTGGTAGAAATGATAAGCAGTTTTGTTCTACCAAATGCAAAAATAAACACCACTACAAAGGAAAAAAACAAGATGGAATCGTCGTGACGATAGATAAAATCTTACATAAAAACAGGTCGATTCTACAATCTTTATACGAAGATGAGCCGCCAAAAAAAGACAAATTGAAGTTGCCCAAAATCGTGCTGACCAAGCTTGGTTTCAATTTTGAGTACTATACTGGGACTTATCTCAACACACAGAAGAAACGCTATTATTATGTGTACGACTATGCTTGGATGGAGTTTTCGCTACAGGAGATTTTGATAGTACGGAAGAAAACGAAATAATGCTTTCTTTTTCTCAGTTAATGGGTCGACTTCATTATTTTCCAGCTAAATTGACAACTTTCTAGCCTTGAAAAAGGTTGGATTACTAAATAAACGAACTATTCAATCACACTCATTATATCTATATGATAACTGTAATATCGGGAACCAATCGCCAAGGAAGTGCAACGCTTAAATTTGCCAACCATATCACCAATGAATTAAGGGAAAAGACCTATGAACCCGTAGAATTGCTCTCCTTGGAAGACTTGCCGATGTCGACCTTTACCCCCGATATGTATGCCAATCAACCCAAGGCAATCGCTAAAATACAAGACGAGAAACTGCTACCTGCGGAAAAATTCATCATCGTAACGCCTGAATACAACGGAAGTATCCCTGGAGTAGTGAAGTTGTTGATAGATGCCTGTTCCGTTCGACAGTTGAAGGCCACTTTCACTGGAAAAAAAGCTGCACTATTCGGAGTAGCTTCTGGTCGGGCGGGCAACCTCCGAGGTATGGAACATTTGACAGCAATGTTGCATCATGTGGGGGTTACTGTTCACCCCAATCGCCTGCCTATTTCTGGCATAGATAAGATACTTAACGAATCAGGCGAAGTAGCAGAAGAAAATACCAAAAAGGCTGTCAGTGATTTAATAGATGCTTTTTTGGCATATTGATGTGCTTTATTTGAGTAGTAAAATCCTTATTTTTTTTTGAAAACGAAACCATTAAAAACTATAAATTACAGCCTTATCCTCATATCAAGTCTCTAAAATCTGATTTTAGCATAAAAACTATTATCAGAATCCTATTTTTGCAGGAATCACAAATGAATGATATGAGATTTTTAGTTTTCTTCTTGATAAGTATTGGCTGTATTGCTTGTGGCGGTAGCGAAACCGACACCAATACGAACGGTAAATCGGTATTCCATTATAATCAGCCGAACCATATTACATCTTTAGACCCCGCTTTCGCTAAAAGTCAGAATAATATCTGGGCGGTTGACCATCTATTCAATAGCTTAGTGGAGCTGGATGAGAACCTTGAAATTCAACCTTCCATCGCTGCCTCTTGGACCGTGTCTGAAAATGGAAAAACATACACTTTCAAGCTAAAGGAAAATGTGTTTTTCCACGATAACGCTTGTTTTGAAAATGGCAAAGGTCGAAAAGTTACCGCAGAGGACGTTGTTTATAGTCTATCCCGTATACTGGATGAAAAAGTAGCTTCTCCAGGCTCTTGGATTTTTAAAAATAGATTAGCGGATAAAGATGCTTTTGTTGCTCAAGATGAGCAAACGTTTGTCTTGAATTTGAAAGCAGCTTTCCGTCCCATCTTAGGGATTCTAGCCATGAAATATTGCTCTATCGTTCCTAGGGAAGCCGTAGGAAAATACGGTGTTTCTTTTCGCAAAAATCCAGTTGGAACAGGACCCTTTCAATTCAAGAAATGGCTAGAGAACCAGAACCTTTTTCTAGTAAAAAATCCAAATTATTTTGAAAAAGAAAATGGGCAACAACTGCCTTTTTTGGATGCGGTGAAGGTCAGTTTTATAGCCGATAGGCGGACGGCATTCTTGGAGTTTGAACAAGGCAAATTGGATTATATCTCTGGTGTAGAATCCTCTTTTATCAATAATCTACTGACTAAGGAAGGACAATTGGTAGAAACCCAAAAGGAGAAAATACAGTTCATCAAATCTCCTTTTTTGAATACAGAATACCTAGGTTTCAATTTGAGTTTCGGTGACCAGAAAAACCCTCTGCTCAAAAAACAAGTTCGGCAAGCGTTGAACTATGGTATCGACCGTGGGGCGATGTTGCGTACTTTGAAGAACAATATCGGTAAGGCTGCAGATGCTGGTTTTACGCCAAGGGGATTGCCTTCTTACAATCGGGAATCGACCCCAGGCTATATATACAATCCGACCAAGGCAGCAGAATTGCTTCGTCAAGCTGGTTTTCCTGAAGGAAAAGGCCTGCCTGAAATGACACTTCACACAGGACAAGACTACGTGGATATATGCAATTTCGTTGCTAAGCAGTGGGAGGAACTGGGCATAAAAGTGAAGATAGAACAAGTCGAATCAGCCAATCTGCGCAATAGCATGACAAGGGGAGATTTGGCATTTTTCAGAGGTTCTTGGATAGCCGATTATCCTGATGCAGAGAATTTTTATACGGTTTTTTATAGTAAAAATCCCGCTCCTCCAAATTATACCCGATTCAAGAATGCTGAATTTGACGCGCTGTACGAAAAGGCCTTAAACGAAAATGAGGACAACCAACGCTATGCTATTTATCATCAAATGGACCGCATTTTAATCGAAGAGTCCCCTGTGGTTTTTCTCTACTATGACGAAACTGCTATTTTTGCGTCAAAAGACGTACAAGGATTGAGTAAAAATGCAATCAATCTCTTATCCTTGAAAAAAGTAAAAAAATGATTCGGATTATTCTTGGTCTTTGTTTGGCGTTTTTCTTGTTTTCCTGTCAAGGAGATGTTAAGAAAGACAATGTAAAAGAGGAGGTTGAAGTTACTCCAATACAAGCACCGATTTCCACGAAAGCGGTGCTGTCCCAGTCGGAGTTTGATTCCTTGCACTTGTGGGAGTTGGGTAGAACCTTAATGACACCATATTACGAAATACTGCAAGCGAACAATTTTCAGGATAGTCTTTTGTACTTAAAATTGAATGAATCCCAACGGCAACTTTACTACTTCTGGCAATTCGATAATACAGTTAGCGAAAACGGTTTTTCATCTATTTTCCCATTACGAAATACCACTCACATCGAGGAAGTATTGGCTGGATTGACCGCTTGGGAAGCCTCGGAAACTCGAAATTTGCTAGAGGCCGTTATTGAAGATTTCAAGAAGAATGAACAGGATTTTATTAAAATGGCAATTGGAGGGCAATCTCAGGAATTTGCTAAAAAACACAACTGGTATAACCGTTTTACAAAAGTATACTTAGAGCAGCAAGAATCGGTAATGCAAAAAGCAGAAGCTTATATACGAGCGCAGCCAGATGCTTTTATTGTGTTAAAATAGTCTTAGAATACCTAGGGCGATACAACCGAAATGTATATTTAACTATCTAGATGTAAAAAACGTTTAGACTAAAAAACTAAAACAAATCAATTATGAGAGGATTATTCCTATTCGCAATGATTCTTTTTTCAACAAGCTTGATGGCACAAAAAGTGGTGCTGGAAGGTTATGTTTTTGAAGAAAACAACAGGGGGTATTTGAATGAGGCTAGGATTACAATATTAAATTCTAGCAAAGCTATAAAAGGGGAGACGGTGACAAATATGGAGGGTTTCTTTACGATAGAGCTGGACGCTGGTGATGATTATATTGTCAGGGCGCAAAAGAATTTATTCTTCAAGAAAGAAGCGACTGTTTCCACGAAAGGAAAAGCAGCAGGCGCAAAAGTGTATACAAAACTAGAACTGAAACGGCAGCCGGGATACCTTTTTGATGTGACTTTGGCAGAGACCAAATGGGGGGACGAATTGGGTGGTAAAGAAGCTTTAACAGGCGCTTTGATAGAAATTTACAATAATACGACCAACGAAGAAGTCATGGTTTTGGATGAACATCCGAAGCCAGGTTTTTCTTACACTTTTGAACAAGGAAATCACTACACGGTGATGATTCGCAAAAAGGGTTACTTGACCAAAAGGCTAGAAGCAAAGGTTAATGTCGAAGGTTGTATCCTTTGTTTTGAAGGCCTGAGCAATGTACAGCGAGAAATTTCTGACGTGATGACGGAGGGACTTCAAATGGGAACGCTAGTAGCTAATATCGAATTAGAAAAAGTACAATTGAACAAGTCGGTAAGGATTGAAAATATCTATTACGATTATAATAAATGGGATATTCGTCCTGAAGCGGCGGTCGAACTGGATAAAGTCGTTGCCCTATTGAAAGACAACCCCGATATTATCCTAGAATTAGGGTCTCACACCGATTCACGAGGGCGTGATTCTTACAATCAAGAGCTTTCAGAAAAACGGGCCAAGGCTGCCGTGGATTATATATTGGCAGAAGGTAATATCTCTTCAGAACGGCTTTCTGCGAAAGGGTATGGAGAATCAAATTTGGTCAACCGCTGTGCCAATGGTGTAGAGTGCAGCGAAAAACAACATCAACTGAACCGCCGTACCGAACTCAAAATTGTAGGTTATGTAGAAGGTAAAGAAGATGAAGCGTTTAAAAGTTTGAGAAATATTATCTACGATGAAAATGTAGAAAAAATAATATCAGGACAAGTAGAAACGGAAGTGGTACAAGTAACTGGTGACCAGTTGCCGCCAGAAATTTTAGCGGATATCAAGCGTCAAGAAGAACGCCGTAGAAAAGAATGGGAAGCCGAACAAAAGGCAAATGGTACGACGACGAC
>JAHDBO010000078.1 GCA_020630355.1 Saprospiraceae bacterium | reverse complement strand
CTAAAAGAATTGATGAAAAACGTCTATCTCCGCAAAACGGAATCCCGATTGGCCAAAGAGAAATACGCCGATTTTCATCAGTCCAATCCTCATACGGCTTACAATGAAGAAATTATCCAATTGTATGGCCAGCAGTTTCAACTAGAGACGGTAGAAGTCGCTCCCGATTTTAGTGTACGAGATGTGAACGGTAGATTGGTTTCGCTTTCGGATTATAAGGGGAAGGTGGTTTATCTGAGCTTTTGGGCGAGCTGGTGCAAACCCTGTCTGAGAGGCTTTCGCAATTCGGTGGAGCTGCGCAAACAAATTCAGCAAGCAGGCGTCATTTTATTAAATGTATCTCTTGATGAGCGAGATAATGTTTGGCATTCGACTTTGAATCGTCAAGAAATCGTAGGTATCAATGCCAAGGTGATTGATAAGGCACAGATGCAGCAAATTTACGACCTTGGGGCATTGCCTGCTTATTTTATTGTAGATAAATCAGGAAAATTCGCTTACCTTTCGGACGACCCCAATCGGAATATCATCGAAGAATTCAAAGCGATGGTGAATCAATAGATTTTGTTCTAAAATCAGATTTTAGTAATTAGTCTTTAGATATTAGATTGAAAACCATGCTTTTATAGCCTGCTGATTTTGCGAAATCGAAAATATAATAGTGATTATTCTAAATGATTTTGTATAGCGAGCCTGCCTGAGCAAGCAGGTTTATGAAACCTAGCAATTTCAATAGTTCTGGGTCATTCAAAATTCAAAATTTTTCATTCAGAATTAAGTCTAATGTCTAATAAATCAGTGTGAAATAAAATGAAAAAGACGATTATAATTGCATTACTACTCCTAGGCGGTATAGGTGGAATGATTGCTTTTAGTTTTTATAATAAAATATATGCGCCCAATGTACCTCAAAAATTAGATAACCGTTTTTTGCAAATTCCTACGGGGACAGATTATGAAGGATTAAAAGAACTCCTTTCTGAAGGGGGTTTCCTTCTTAATGAATCTAGTTTTGAGTGGGTAGCGGAAAAGATGAGTTATGATAAGGGACGCATCAGGGCGGGGCGGTTTGAGCTAGAGCCTGGGATGAGCAACCGCCGTTTGATTCAGCACCTTCGAGGGGGCAAGCAAGCACCTGTTAAGCTGGTTTTGGTCAACGAGCGCTTACCCGAAGACCTAGCAGGGAAAGCAGCTCAATTCATAGAAGCAGACTCTTTAAGCATCCTGAAATATCTGAAAAGCCCTTCGACGCATCAGCAGTACGAGACGGATATGGATAACATTATGACGCTTTTTATTCCGAATACTTATGAATTTTATTGGAATACATCAGCGGAGCAGTTCGTCGAAAAAATGTACAAGGAATACCAAAAATTCTGGAACGAGTCCCGTTTGGCGAAAGCCAAAAAACGCAAGATGACACCAGAAGAAGTCTATACAGTAGCTTCTATCGTAGAGCGAGAAACCAACCAAAATCCAGAGAAAAAACGCATCGCAGGCGTGTATCTCAATCGCTTGAAAAAAGGCATGAAACTAGAAGCAGACCCAACGGTGGTCTTTGCAATGAAGGATTTTGGCTTGCGCCGAATATTGAAGAAACACTTGGAATTTGACTCCCCTTACAATACGTACAAATATGCAGGGTTGCCCCCAGGGCCTATTAGTATGTCGTCAATTGCGAGCATCGATGCCGTACTTGATGCCGAGGAGCATGGCTATATTTTCTTCTGTGCCAAACCCGATGGCTCGGGCTACCATTCTTTTGCACGCACTTACGCTGGGCATCTGCAAAATGCTAGAAAATACCACGCATATTTGAGGACGATAGGGAGGAAGCCCAATCAGAAATAACAAGAAAGCCGAATCGCATGCGATTCGGCTTTCTTGTTTTACAAATAGATCCTTTTTTTGAAAATCACTCATCACTCATGATTTATGCCTAAGCATACTGATCATCATAATATTTCTGATACTCACCTGAAGTGACATTTTCCATCCACTGCTCATTGTCAAGATACCATTTGATGGTTTCGGTCATGCCTTCCTGCGTGTTGAGGGAAGGTGTCCAACCTAAGGCATCTTGGATTTTAGCAGCATCAATAGCATAGCGACGGTCGTGCCCTGGGCGGTCTTTGATGAAGGTGATAAGCTTTCGAGCTTCCCCTTGCGGTCGACCCAATTTCTCATCCATCAAATCACAGAGCAACTCCACTAAGTCGATGTTTTTCCATTCATTATGTCCACCGATATTGTAGGTTTCTCCTACAGCGCCTTGATGGAAGATAAGGTCAATCGCTTCGGCATGATCTTTTACCCAAAGCCAATCTCTTGTATATTTTCCATCACCATAAATAGGAAGCTGTTTATTGTGCTTGATATTGTTGATGATGAGCGGAATCAATTTTTCTGGAAACTGATTCGGGCCATAATTATTGGAGCAGTTGGATAAGACCACAGGCAAATCATAAGTATGATAGTAGGCTCTTACGAGGTGGTCCGAACTTGCCTTTGAAGCGGAATAAGGCGAACGAGGGTCGTAAGAAGTAGCTTCGGTAAATAAACCAGTCTCGCCCAAAGTTCCGTAAACCTCATCCGTAGATACATGATAAAATAACACATCTTCTCTCCCTTTCCAATATTTACGAGCGGTATTGAGTAGGGTAGCTGTTCCAAAAATATTTGTCCTGATAAAACTCAATGGGTCCGTAATGGAACGGTCAACATGCGACTCTGCTGCGAGGTGGATCACTGCATTGATTTGATGTTCTTCAAATAATTGATCCATCAAATCGGCATCACAAATATCTCCTTTCACGAAAGTATAATTGGGCGCATCTTTAATGTCTGTTAGGTTTTCCAGATTGCCCGCATAAGTCAGCAAGTCGAGGTTGACAATATTATAATCTTCATAGCTATTGACAAAAAGTCGAATGACGTGGGAACCTATAAAACCAGCTCCTCCCGTTATCAAAATATTCTTTGACATCTTGGTGATTTAAAATTTGTTAGGAACGAGTGCAAAGTAAGCCTAAAAATTCAAGAAAACGAAAAGTTATGTTGAAGCAAGTAGTTTATATGATATAAAGGGCTTTAAGTTTTTTATGTTGTGTAGCTTTACAGCTCGATTAATTTACGCAGCTTGGAGACAATTGTTTGGTTCTTATATGGTTTTTCTATTAGAGCGTATGCTCTTATAATTCGTTTGTTGAGTCCATTCAACGAAAAAGCGAAACAATGGGTGTCAGGGCGGGTACGGCAGCAGATAGAAAAGGTAGATACATCAAAAAAAGTGGTCTGGATGCACTGTTCGTCCTTAGGAGAATTTGAGCAAGGAAGACCCGTCTTGGAGCTACTGAACAATACGGGGAAATTCTATATTATACTTACCTTTTTTTCCCCTTCAGGCTACGAAATCCGCAAGAATTACGACGGCGCTGATGTCGTCTACTACTTGCCTGCTGATACCCGTTCCAATGCCAAACAATTCCTAGCACTAATCCAGCCTGATATAGCCCTGTTTGTCAAGTATGATTTATGGTTCAATTACCTGAAGGCCTTACAAGAGCGAAAAATCCCCATTGTGCTTTTCTCTGCATTATTCAGGGAGGGGCAGTATTTTTTTAGGCCTTACGGCAAATACTTTACTAGGGTTTTGAAAGGTTTCGAGCAGGTTTTTGTCCAAAACGAAGAAAGTGGGGCATTATTGAAAAGACAGGGTTTTGAAAATGTAAGGGTATCTGGAGATACTAGGATAGACCGTGTTGTTAAGATTGCTTCTGAGAATAAAAACTTTCCTTGGTTGGAGCGATTTGCAAGCGGTCATAAACTAATGGTGGCAGGCAGCACTTGGAAAGAAGATGAAGCATTGTTGCTCAAAGTGTTTGACAGAAAAAGGTGTGAAAATTGGAAGTTGCTGATTGCTCCGCATGATATTCAAAACAAGAATATAGAACGCTTAGTAAAACAAATCAAATTGCCCTATTTACGCTATTCCGAATTAGAGGAGGAGGGTCAATTGGCACAATCCAACATTCTTATTGTAGATAATGTCGGTATGCTGAACCAGCTTTATCGCTATGCTTATCTGACTTATATCGGCGGTGGATTTGGTGCTGGTATTCATAACACGCTAGAACCTATTGCTTTCAAAAAACCCGTTGTTTTTGGGCCAAAACATGGGAGATTTGAAGAAGCCAAGGCTTTGGTAGCTTCTGGTGGAGGATTTTCTATCAAAAATTCAGAAGAACTGAAAAAGGCAATAGATAAGCTTTCTAATAAGGAATACTGGCAAATTGCCTCTGATAAGGCTTATCGCTACATCGAAAAAAACCAAGGCGCAAGCCAGCAAGTTTTTGATAAATTAATAACACTACTGCAAGAGGGCTGACCTTCCTTTTGGAAGATTTAGGCGAATAGACGATGCAGTTTATGCTTTGAGCTAGTATCTTCGGGCTTAAATGTAATTTTACCATGAAAGATATTTTAGATTTACTCGCACGCTTTTTTATCAGCTTTATATTTTTGGCAATGACGGCCAGTATGCTGAGCAATTTTGACCGAACCGTAGATGAATTAATTGGGAATGGTTGGGAACTGCTGCCAAAATTCTTTATTGTCTTATCTATTGTTGGTAACATATTAGGAGGGGCATTAATTTTGCTGGGTTATAGGGTGAAGTTAGGAGCAGTCATATTGATGATATTTTTAATACCTGCAACGATGTATTATCACAATTTTTGGGATGCACCTGACGGAGAACAGCAAGCGCAACTCGTCTCTTTTATGAAAAATATGGCTATATTTGGAGGGTTGCTGATGGTCGCTGCCTATGGCAGTGGCAAGTACAGCATCAAGAGGCTATTTGCGACAACAAAGATTAAGTAACCCTGCCTGTAGGATAGAACACTCAAAGACGTTCGTACAGGCGCAACGATGAAAGTATGTCGGTTTTAAAAGCGGTCATTATTGAGGATGAATTGGATAGTCGTGAAAACCTTAAAAACCTCCTAGGAAAGTATTGCAGTGATTTAATCCAGGTAGTAGGGGAGGGAGAAAGTGTGCAACAAGGACTTGAACTGATTAATAGTGATTTGGAGATAGATGTCATGTTTTTGGATATTCGTCTAAAAGATGGCCTGAGTTTTCAAATGTTGGAGCAAGTGGACGAAATTGACTTTGAAGTCATTTTTGCTACGGCTTATAACCGATTTGCCGTCGATGCTTTTAGGTATAGTGCCATAGGATACTTGCTGAAGCCAATCAATCCAGACGATTTAGTGGATACCGTGAACCGCCTGAGCCATTCGAAACCTCGCATGATGAAAAGGCGTTTGGATATCTTGAATCAAAATTATAGCAAGCCCAATGCTTTTGAAAAAATGTGTATTTATGCCACCGACGGTATTTATTTTGTCAATATAAAAGACATCATCCGATGTGAGGGGGAAGACAATTATACCCATGTGTTTATGGTTGGGAAAGATGGCAAAACTCAACGAATTACCATTTCTAAGACCATAAAAGAATACGAGACACTCCTATCTCCAATGAATTTTTATCGGGTACATAAAAGCCACTTGGTAAATATGAATTTCATTGACCGCTTTGTTAAAGGGGATGGAGGATACCTGCTAATGGAAGATGGAATGAAAATAGACGTGTCACGTAGAAGGCGGGCATTATTCATGGATACTTTGAAACAATTGCAATTAACCACCTCTTGATTGTTATATTTTTTTATTACTAATTGGTAGTCGTTTTTGATTTATATTGAATATTATTAAATGTTTATTGATTTGGTTAATAATTAGTGAAAGATATTTTATAATTATATTGATTATTATTCAATCAAACAGACTTGATATATAACTGGAATGTTTAATGTAAACTTTATACTTCCAATAATTTACTTTATATTTGAAAATAGTGACCCCAATAATTTTCAGATATTATGAGAAAAAAAGACAAGACAAGTCTAAAAGATCTCCGTAAAAATCTTGGAGGTAAAGTACTGGACAAGGGTAAAATGTCCAAGTTAAAAGGTGGTAAGAAAACAGATGTAGCTCAAGAAAAGAAAAGTTTCTGGAGTGGGTTCGGAGGTTTTTTACCCTCTTAAATGCTAGAAAAGTATTAACAAAAAATAGGAAAGCATCTATCGCAATAGGCGATAGATGCTTTTTCGGTTTTGAGAAATGTTTTTAAATCTTCCTCATTCTTAAGCTAGCAGGTGTAACCTCAAGGTATTCGTCTTGACGAATGTATTCCATAGCTTCTTCCAAAGAGAATTTTATTTTTGGCGCCAATTTCATATTGTCATCCGATCCCGCTGCACGCATATTGGTCAGCTTCTTCCCTTTGATGACGTTGACCTCTAAGTCGCCCCCTCGGGTATTCTCTCCAATCACTTGACCCTTATATACTTTTTCCCCAGGATCGATGAAGAATTTCCCTCTATCTTGCAGTCGGTTGAGTGCGTAGGCCAAGGCTTGCCCTTCCATACCGGATACGATGGAGCCTTTATTGTTTTCGGGTACATCCCCCTTGAATGGCTCATAGGCAAGAAAACGGTGCGTAATCACTGCTTGTCCAGCTGTAGCCGTTAGCATATTGTTTCTTAAACCTATCAAACCACGAGAAGGAATCTCGAATTCAAGATGCTGAACATCTCCTTTAGGTTCCATCACTTTTAGCATGCCCTTGCGCTGTGTGACCATCTCGATGACCTTACCAGCGTAATCTTCTGGCACGTCTACCACAAGCATTTCTATAGGTTCGCACTTTCTGCCATCAAGTTCTTTGTAAATGACCTCTGGTTTTCCCACTTGTAGCTCGTAGCCTTCTCGTCGCATCGTCTCTATCAATACAGACAAGTGCAGAATGCCACGACCATAAACATTGAATTTGTCCTCTGTGTCGAAGTCTTCCACTCGGAGTGCCAAATTCTTTTCCGTCTCTCTGTACAGGCGCTCTCTAATGTGCCGAGAAGTAACAAATTTGCCTTCTTTACCAAAAAATGGAGAAGTATTGATAGTGAACAACATACTCATGGTAGGTTCGTCTACTTCGATATGAGGTAGTTCTTCGGGATTTTCTAAATCAGCAATCGTATCTCCAATATCAAAATTATCAATCCCTACTATTGCACAAATATCCCCACTACGAGCTTTTTGTACTTTTGCTTTTCCTAGTCCTTCAAACACAAACAACTCTTTGATACGTACTTTCTTCTTAGTACCATCTTTTTTGCAAAGCATATAATCTTGGCCCGCCTCAAGGTCGCCTCTGAATATACGCCCGATTGCAATACGCCCTGTGAACTTAGAATAATCCAAGGAAGTGATTTGCATCTGTGGCGTTCCTTCTTTATAGGGTGCCTCTGGGATATTCGCGATTACCGCTTCAAGGAGCGGAACGATATTATCCGTCGGCGCTCTATAGTCTGTACTCATCCAGCCATACTTGGAAGAACCGAATAAAGTCACGAAGTCCAACTGATCCTCATTGGCATCCAAGTTGAACATCAAGTCAAAGACATCTCCCTGTACATCTTCAGGACGGCAGTTGTCTTTATCTACTTTATTGACAACAAGGATTGGTTTCAATCCCAATTCGATGGCTTTGCTCAATACAAAACGAGTTTGCGGCATCGGCCCTTCAAAAGCATCTACCAATAGCAATACCCCGTCTGCCATTTTCAATACACGCTCTACCTCTCCCCCGAAGTCGGCGTGACCGGGCGTATCAATGATGTTGATTTTGACCCCGTTAAAAGTTGTTGCAACATTTTTAGAAGTAATCGTGATACCTCTTTCTCTTTCAAGGTCTTGATTGTCCAAAATCAATTCCCCTGTATCCTTACGCTCATCGAATACTTTACATTCGTGGATGATTTTATCCACCAATGTGGTCTTCCCGTGGTCGACGTGTGCAATGATTGCAATGTTTCTTATAGATTCCATACCCTCTGCCAATTTTGGCGCAAAGATGGGCTTTTTTGTTGGGCTGTGCTAATTATTGATGGTATTAAGTGGGCTTAGTTGCACTAATCTATTCATAAATAAGATGGAAATAGGATTTAACACCTGTAACTGATTGAAATAGTGTATAATAAGCAGCGTTTATTATGGGTTGGGTTTTAATGAAAATTGTTTTTTTTTTATAATTTAGACAAGTATTGAACTCTATGTGGAGTGCTAGTAATCTTTTTTATAACAATTCTAGTAGAGTTCTATTTCCATTCCTAAATTTAAAACAATACGAATTATGAGTTATGTCGCAATTGCTGTTGGCGCAGTATTAATTATGTTACTTGGTTGGATTTGGTTTCACCCGAGAGTATTTGGACAAAGTTGGATGGCTGGGGCTGGATTGACGGAAGAAGATGTCAATGAACCCAA
>JAHDBO010000401.1 GCA_020630355.1 Saprospiraceae bacterium | reverse complement strand
ATGTTCGAGAGAGGCTACCGAGAAGTAACCCTCCTAGGACAGAATGTCGATTCCTATAAATGGGAAAATCCAGAAACAAAGGAAATCGTCAATTTTGCCAAGCTCCTAGAAATGACAGCGGAAGTTCACCCAGATTTGAGGGTGCGTTTTTCTACTTCTCACCCAAAAGACATCACGGACGATGTTTTATATACGATGGCGAAGTACGAGAACATCTGTAAGTACATCCACTTACCTGTCCAGTCTGGCAATACCGAGATTCTAGATAAAATGAATCGTACCTATACGAGAGATTGGTACAAAAACAAGATTGACCGCATCTACGAAATCATGCCCGATTGTGCGATTTCTTCGGATATTATCGCAGGCTTCTGCTCCGAGACGGAGGAGCAACATCAGGATACAGTCAGCATCATCGAGTACAGCAACTATTCGATGTCTTATATGTTTATTTATTCGGAGCGTCCTGGTACTTTGGCAGCTCGCAAATACGAGGATGATGTACCAGAAGAAGTGAAGAAACGCCGTTTGACAGAAATCATCCGTTTGCAGAATCAGATTTCTTTCAAGCACAATCAAGCGGACATCGGGAAGACGTTCAAGGTCTTGATTGAAGGCGACTCTAAGCGTTCTGACCAAGATTTCAAAGGCAGGAACTCCCAGAATAAAATGGTGGTTTTCCCTAAGCAGGATGGCTTGAAACCAGGGGATTATACTTTCGTAAAAATCGCCGAGGCATCAAGTGCGACTTTGAAGGGGGAAATCGTATAAGGTGTACTTGTCGGACACTTTAAAAGTGTCCGACAAGTATTTCACAACCAGTAAACAATCTTAAAAAATGAGCAAGCACGGACGGGTTTTGGTAGCGATGAGTGGCGGTATAGACAGTACCGTTGCAGCAGTGATGATGCATGAAATGGGCTATGAGGTCATCGGCATCACGATGAAGACATGGGATTATGCCAATTCGGGAGGCTCGAAGAAAGAAACAGGTTGTTGTAGTCTAGACTCTATCAATGATGCGAGAGAAGTTGCGGTAAAGTTAGGTTTCCATCATTTTATCGTAGACATACGGGAAGAGTTTGGGGATTATGTGATTGATAATTTTGTGGACGAATACATGGCTGGGCGTACGCCCAATCCTTGTGTATTGTGTAATACGCACATCAAATGGAACTCCATGCTACGCCGTGCGGATGCCTTGGATTGCGAGTATATCGTTACAGGGCATTACGGGATTATTGCCGAGCATGGCGATAGAAAATTCATCCGAAAAGCAGTCGATACACACAAAGACCAATCCTATGTGCTATGGGGATTGAGCCAAGAATGTTTGAATAGAAGTATTTTCCCACTAGG
>JAHDBO010000400.1 GCA_020630355.1 Saprospiraceae bacterium | reverse complement strand
AAATCATCCAGAAAAAAGCCTGAATCATCGTATTTGGACTGCGCTATAAAATGATTTGCCATGTACACCAAGGAAGACCCCTTTCGCTCCAAATAGGCTGGCAACAAGGCTAGGACGCAATAATCTTCTAATCGACCATAAAAAGCTTCAAATCCCGACTGACTGATGTTTTCATACAAGGTCAAATCTCTCACCAATTGCCGACTGGTCTGCGCACCCGTCGTACCACTACTCGTGAAAACGACCTGTGGCTCAAATTCCCCCGTTTGAATCGAATGAGATTTGTATAATTCTATTGGTAAAAAAGGGATTTCCTCTAGGCAATTGAAATCCTGCCAAGACTTTCCCAATAATGTAATATATTGCTTGTATATGGGATTGTACTTCGCTTGATATTGGAATACCTCCAGGGCAACTTCTTCGAAGTTGTGCTCGTTGATATTGATGACGGATTGAACTAATCTTGTTCTTTGTTTATTCAAATAAATAATCTTTTTTCCTTTGGCAAATATAAAACTATGTTGAAACGCTTGTGCTTCTTTGTCGGACTTCTTTATCTAGCGGCTTGTGCCAATCCACCTGAATATCCAATCGAACCTGTTATCGACTTTGAGGGGATGTCCAAAACGACGATGATTCAAGGTTTTCAAAATTCTGATTCAACGACCGTAATTCTAAGCTTCACGGATGGAGATGGCGATTTAGGCTCACAAGAAAATATGGTCAATGTTTTTTTGATTGATCAAAGAGATGGCTTCGAGTTACCTGGGTTTTCCATTCCATTTATTCCACAGCAGGGAGCAGCTAATGGCATTTCTGGGCGGATTTTTCTAACCTTATTCAATACTTGCTGCATTTTTGACGACGGTACACGCCCTTGCGAGGTTTCCCCTACTATCCAGACAGATGAAGTCAGCTACACGATTCAAATCGAAGACCGAGCAGGAAATCGAAGCAATGAACTACCCCTTCCACCAATAACCCTTTTGTGCCAATAGTAAGATGTGATGTTGAATAACGGATTCCCATCGTCAATCATACATAATCAATTCCTTTTTTCAACAAGGCTAGCGTTTTTCCCTCCGCACTGTCGGCGCTTGGTTCGTGCCTGTACGTCCAGCGTGCCTCGGCAGGCAAACTCATTAAGATAGACTCCGTACGTCCATTGGTATCTAATCCAAATTTAGTGCCTTTATCCCAAACTAAGTTAAACTCCACATAACGCCCTCGACGCAGATACTGCCATTCTTTTTGGGCTTCCGAGTAAGGTTTTTGATAGTTTTTATTAAAAAGATGTAAATAAGTCGGTGCAAAAGCTTCGCCCACATCCTGCACAAAAGCAAAGCGGCTTTCCTTGGTGTG